>CAKNAO010000010.1 GCA_929200685.1 uncultured bacterium
ATATAATTATCTTCTGTATCTGTATCTGTTCCATTTTTAATTTTGTTTAAACATTCATAGCATAAAAAAACTTTTGTTGTTTTCTCTTTCTTTATGTGCTCCATAACACCACATTTTGCAGTTTTATAATGAAAATTATCAAAATAAATTTTAATAACATTATCACATTTATTTTTTAGTTCTGGTGGTGTTTGTTTGATTCATTTTTTACAAGTGTAGCAAAAAAATTTAAATTTAGTATTCATATTCTACTCCTATTTTGTCACCTAATTTTTTCATTTTACGCTCTAGTTTTAATTTTTTCTCATTTAATTTATAAACTTTTTTTTCTATTTTTAATTTTTGTTTATTCATTTCTTACTCCTTTTAATTTAAATAGTTGTTGTATCAGTTCAACCGGAACTCTACAACGTTGTCAATAATTTTTAATATTTTTTTCAAAACTAATTTTATGCTTACCAATATGGTGGCATAATTTTAATAATTGTTTATCTTCTAGTTCCATATTGCCATAATATATTGTTGTACTTTTTTTACTAAATGTTGGATTATACATACAATAATTAGTGTATTGTCTCTTATGGTTTTTTAATAAATAACGACTTAATGCAAACGTTGGATTTTCAATAAAATATGGTTTTTTATAATGATCTAAAATTTTTTGTAAATTATCATAAATTTTTAATGTTAAATTTGCCTCATTAACTTTTTGTTGTCATTTCTCGGGATGAAGAAACCACCTATTAACTTTTACGAAAATATAATCTTCTTTTTTTCTAGGTGATATAGTTTCCGTTTCTTTATCTAGTATAAAATATCCATTACCATTTGGTGCCGCTACCGCTTGACTTAATTTATTACAAGGCGGAGAGCACCAAATATAATCCGGGATTCAACCGTTAAGTTCTTTTTTTAACTTTTCTACTATATTGTCTTGTGATAGGTCAAAAATTATATTATCATTTAATGAAGGTGCTAGAATGTCTATCCCTTTATATTCTATATTTTCATTCTTTAATGCTTTTTTGACACTTTGACCACCAGCAAAAAGATCTAAAATTTTTATTTTTTTGTTGTTTTTCATATTTTCCTTTTCTATAAAATATTATATCAAAAAATAATATATAATTGAAAAAAGAGGAAAATATATATATGAAAAAAAAAATTATTAATATGTTTTACGACATAGAAACGTCACCAAATATTAATATTTTAAAAAGAAAACAAAAAGATTTTGAACCTAAAAATATAATTGTTAAACCTTATTTAATAGGTTTATTTTTTAATCTTAATAATAAAGAAAAAAAATATTTTCAATTTACAAATGTAGCACAATTTTATAATTTCTTAACTTTATATATACTAAAAAATAATTGTAATATAAAATTATATGCTTTTAATGCCACTTATGATTTGTCTTTTATTTTTCCATATTTTAAAAAAAGATTAAAAGGGAGCAAGTTTATAATGGATACAAAAAAATATCTAGTAAAAGGTTTTTTTCATTACAAAAGAAGTAGGATATGATTTTTTGACTTAATGAGATTATGACCACAACAAAAATTAAAAAATGTTGGTGAAGAATTAGGAATTTTTAAAAAAGAAATAAATTATAAAAAATTTAATGCTGTAGTTTACGATAAATATATATATTATTATGACGAATTTTACAATAGCAAAATGGTAGATTTAAAAGTTGAAAGTGAATATTTAAAAACTGATTGTATGATAATATATTATGCTTATTATGAATTTAAAAAAAGATACTACACTAGCATAAAAAAATTACAGCAAAAAGGAATTATTCCATATAAATTTAAGAATATAGAATATTCAAAAAAACGCTATTTTGAAGCAGAACCATTAACAGTTGGAACAGCTGGCAAAAAAATTATGGAAATGTATTTATTCGACAAATATAATTTAGATTGATCAATATTTCAAAATGACACTGACCAAGCAACATATAATTATAGTTTTTTATCATATCTAGGTGGATTTACTAGTTATAATAAAAAAATTAGTAAATATTCAGCTGGAGAAAATGAAAAAATATATTACTATGATATTAATAGTAGTTATCCGTTTCAAATGACAAAAAATTTGCCTATAAATGACATTTTGACTAAAAAAGAAAAAAATAAAAAATATGTTGAATGGATTCAAATTCAATTTACAAGAATAAGATATAAAAAAGAGTACAATTTTATTAAACAAAATTTATTACCATTAAAACCAATTACTAGTAAATTAAACCAGTTTGTGATAGAAAAAAATTTTTTTGAATTTACAAAAACAATGTGTATTTTTTCCAATTTAAAAATAATTAGTATTAAGTATCAAGAATTAACAAAAAAACCAATATTAAAAAATTATGTAAACAAATTATTAGAAGAAAAAATTCAATCTAAAAAAGATAAAAATTTATCATTGAATAATGCTATAAAATTTTTGTTAAATACACCATATGGAAAAATGGCACAAAAACCATATGAAAGTGATCTATTTCTAAATGAAAAAAATGAAGTTATTGAAGAATTAAAACCAATTGAAAAAATAAAATATCGTCTTGTTAATACGGCGTCGTTTTTGGTTCAAAATGCAAGACACCATTTATTAAAAACTATTAAAAAAATTGTTGATAATGGCGGCACTTTTTTATACGCAGACACTGACAGTTTAACATTTGTTTTTGACAAAAATAAAGATCTTAATAATTATATAAAAATTCATCCTTACAAACTTGGATATTGAGATTTAGAAGGTGAATTTACACATTTTTATAATCCTAAAAGTGCTAAAAAATATTTACTAGTAAATAAAAAAACAAAAGCAAAAAAATATGCTTTTTCTGGGTTTGATAAAAATATTATTAAAAATAGTAATTATGATACTAGATTTTTTACTCATAATGTTTTACTCATTGACGGAAAAATGGATACTTGAAAAAACAAATATGGCAATATTGTTTTATATAATACAAATGGAGAAACTGCCAAAACTTCAAAATGAAGTGTGAAATGAATATATGATATTGAAAAAAATAAATGATATAATAAAAAATAGAGGAATATATGAGTTTAAAATTTGACATTCTAAAAAAAATTAAAGATAAAAAAATATCTTTACGCGAAGCGATTGAAGAAGTTGAAGAATATGCGATATATAAAGATAAACATAATATATATACATTTTTAGAAAAAGATAAACAATTTACAAAAATATTATTAAAAAAAACAATTGAGAATAAAAATATAGAATTTAGAAATTTAACAGACAACCAAAAAAGCAGAATTTTAAATAAAAGTTTAACAACAAAACAATCAATAAAAAATGCTGTAAATTTAATAGCAGAAGATTTTAATAAAAGTGGCAATCAATTAAAATATGCTGATAATCATAACATAAGTATAAGAAAAAATACAGGAATAATTGCTTTAACTGATAGACAAAGAATAATACCACTTGCTAAATTTCATAATATAAAAAGTTTTAGAAAAAGTAAAACATTTCAAGCAGGATTATTAAAAACAGAATATAACAAAAATATAGTGAAAAAAGCAAACCAAGCAATAGCAGCAATTCGTCGTTTATTAGATAAAAAAATGACTGGTGAAAAAATAGGAAATGTTTTTTTTGAAAATAAATATATACCGCCGAGTTTACAAGCAGCATTAATAGCAGCTGGAATTATTGACGAAACAACACCAAACGACGCAACAGCATTATATACAATACTAGCAAATAGTAAAGACGAAATAGAAGCAGTATATAGTAAAAACACATTAAATAATTTAAAAACTATTGTAAACCAAGCAGCTAAGCAACAAATTCAAGGCATAAATATTTTTGATAGTTTTCAACATTGAAAAGCATACGGGAGATTAAGCAACAAAGTAAAAAAATTAGTTGTTGAAGATCAGCATAAAATACCTAAAAAAGTAAAAAAATATGAAAAATAACTATATAATTATTATGGACTTAAAAAATGTTTTCCTTTGACTTTTGGGGATCGTCCTAAACCATATATAACAACCTGAAATTCATTTTTCAGGTTTTTTTTTGTTATAATAATTTTGTAAAAGGAAAATATAAAAATTAAAACTTTTACAGAAAGAAGACAAAAATAAAATGAATAACAATATAACAAGAGAAAAAATTTTACTAGAAACTGACACAGTTTTTAACATATTAAAAAATAAAAATGATAAAAGCACACTTTTTATTGAAACACGAGAAAACAACAATAAAAAATATATTAGTGGTAGTTTTAGAGCAGACATTAAAACGCCAGCACAATTAACGCTAATTAAAAATAAAAAAGTTGTTTTCAGTGGTGAAATTGAAAATAAAAATATATTCAGAGATCAACATTTAATAACACAGTTAATTTTTACAGGAAGCGATAAAAATATAGAACTTTTACGTGGAGTATATAAAGGTAAAAATTGAGAAAATGTAAACTTAAAATTATTTATCGTCGATCAATGAGCAATTACACGTTTAGAAGCAGAACCATTAAGTAACAAGAATTTAGACGCTGTAGATTGACAAGTTAAATTTGAATAGAAAACAAGAATTAAAGGGGTAAAATACCTCTTTTTTTTGTATAATTAACATATGATATTATGAGTTACTAACAGCAAAAAATTAAATTTTAATATGGAATCGACAATTCGACCTATTGAAAAAATAACACTTCACACACCCGGTTTTGTTTGATCACGTTTAAATAATAGAAAAATAAATTTTAAAAATATTAATGAAGGTGTTTTTTCCTACAATTCAGTTGTGCCATATAATTATATGATTGTTGAGACAAATGAAAGCACGGGAATTAAATACACAAACTATTTTTTAATTTTAGATCATAAATTAAATAGTAAAGAAAAATTTCATTATATAGTTCAGCGTGATATTTGAAGCGAAAACATAGAACAAATGAAACAATTAAATAATGTAAATATTGTTGCTACTAGTAAAGAAGAATTAATAGAAAAAAATATTTCAACTGTTAATAGAATAATTGAACCAGAAAATGAAACAAATAAACTAAAAATAGATAGTATTATTACGTCAAATGTAGAACCGGAATTTTGACAAAAAAATATATTATTATGAGGTAATAATACTTTTTGATATGATTATGAAGACGTGACACTTGATACGTTTGAACTTTCAAAAGTTTCACAAACTTTTATAAAAAATAGAGTTTCAAAACATAGATTTTTAGCAAATATATTAAAAACAAATTATCCAATAGATCAATTATTAAGAATTTTTAATAGTTGAAAAAATACTTTAATTACAGGATATAGCAGTTATGAAACTAAAATTTTAAAATTAGAAAAATTATTATCTGATTTTAAAAATAAAGGATATTATGCTTACGAATTTAACAAGTCGCCAGCATTTAATTCTAAAACAAGAGGATATAAAGTTTTAGCAGTTGAAAAAACAAATATTAATTTAACAGCTGTAAGTACTAATACAGATCCAATAGATAATAAAAATATTAATTGTGAAGTTGGAGAATTAGATTTTGACGGTTTTTACGACGATAAATTAGATAAAATAAACCCTAAAATTTCTATTGTGAATATTGATTATAAAAATTATAATTCACGTTCTCGTGGTAACCCTTCAAGCGTACGAAATTATGACGTTTTACCACCACAAAATAATATAACTTATGAATTTTTAAATAGTGAAAATTATGAAAATATTTTTTCAAATATTACAAATGATCGTTATCAAAATATATATTTTAATGATATAAAATTAGGTATAAGACCAATATTTTTAAAATATAAAGATTTTCCAAATAACACTAGTTATGTTGGATTTTATAATCGTTTTAATAATGATATAGTTTATTTTGATATTAACGGAAAATTTGCGCTTGTGAAAAACCAACAAACAACACCATATGTAGAAAAAATAAATATTCAAAATTTTATAAATAATAATTTTTTAAATGATGAAAAATATAAATTAATCACAAAAATTTATAGTACAATTAACATTTATTTTAAAGATACAATTCAAAATTTACCTTTATTTGCTAGCAATATTAATATGGCAAAAATAACTTCTTCTGGTTTAATTTTTGGTGATAACGAGGAAAATATGCTTTTAATAAATTATGATATTTTAAATTCAACATTTCAAAAAATAATGTTCAACACTATCACCAAGTCATTAACAAAAACAGAGCAAAATACACCGTCACAACTTTATCATTTAAATTTACAAAATAAAATAGGATTAAACAATCTACAAAGAGATATTAACACTTCCACAATCCAAAAATGAGGTGGAGCGTTAAATGCTGGAGCGTCAAGTTTAACCGGTGTTGCTGCGTTTAAAAATAACCCGATTGCCGGAGCATTAACAGCTGCTACGTCATATATATCTGGCGGTGTTGGTTGAATCGCGGGTAACAATCAAGTAGAAAATATGAAAAATAATTTTAATTTACAAAAGCAACAATTTAAGCGTCAAATTCAATTAGCAACAAAACCAATAATTACAAGTTTTAATATGTCAAATAGTACATTTTTTAAAAAAGTATATAATACTGAAAATTTAATTTTACTAAGTTTAAATACTATTGACGAAAATAAAAAAATAGCACTTTATAATTATCATAAAAGATTTGGATATGAAATTTTAGCAATTGAAAATATAAATTTAAATGATTTTAAAAATGAATTTCTTCAACTTGAAGACAATAAATTAATTAAACAAATGCCTAGTAATTTAATTACTGACAATTTATATTTAATCGAAGTTTTAAAAAATGGCATAATTTTAGAGGATATTTAAAATGGAAGAAATAAAAAAAATAACAATAAAAGAATTACAAAAACAAGAGGCAAAATATAAAAAATTTGCTTTTGCTGAAAGAAAAAAAAAATATTTTAATTTAGAAGCAATTAATAAACATTTTGGTAAGTTCAATTTTTATATGATCCTTGGAAAAAAAAATATTGGTAAAACTTATTTTTATATAAACTTAATGCGTAAAATGGACACAGAATCTAATCAAGATAAAATATTATATTGCCGTCTTGAACAAAAAGAATTATTAACGTTACGAAATGAATGGAATTATAATAAGTTATACCCTTTTTATATTTCCGGTATGAACATATTCAGCAAAAATTTTAAAGATCATAAACCATTATGTAAAAAAAATAAAAGTTGTAAATGTAAAGATAGACACAAAGGCGTAATAGCATTTTTAGGAAATTTAGGAGCAGAACGTGGAAGTCAATATATAGATTATAAATTTGTAATGATTGACGAGTTCATAAATGAAACTGGAACATACAGAGGCGAAGAAACATTAACAAGACAATTTATAAATTTTGCGTCAAATGTTAACCGTGAAAAGAAAAAAGGAAAATTAACATTTTTTATGTTCGGCAATAATAATAGTATGATTAATCCATATCTAGGTTATTTTAATGTTGCGCACGATATTAATATTTTAATTTATAAAAAAATACCCTTTATTTATCTAAACTTACGGGGTTTATATGGCGTAAAAAATAGTTTAATTAGTGAGTTGGCAAGTTTTAAACAAAATATAAAAGATTATATTCACAATAACGCTAATTTTGACAATAATAATATGCTTGTAAAGTTTAAAGAAAGAGATAAATTTATTTTAAGAGTTAAATTTATTTTTGAAAAATTTGGGTTCCATTTGTTATATTTAAATGACGTAAAAGATAATTATATATATGCTTTAAGTGTAAAATATAATAGTGAAGTTAATTTTGATTATACAAAAGAACCTTATTATTCAGTAAATAATTTTGATAATTTAAATTATAATAATGTTGTAATTATTAATAAAAGCAATTGACAGAGTATTATAAAACCTATTGTTGAACTTATTCAATATAAAAGATTATATTTTTTTAGACCCGACGACAAATTAAATGTAGAAAAAATTTATCCTTTATTGTTAAGAAGTATTAAAGATTAATATATAATTGTAGTATAATTAGGAGGTAAAAATGCCTGAAAAAATTGAAACAGAGGCAGAAGTTAAAGAAGAATTAAACAAAATAAAAGAAGAAAATAATAAACTAAAAACTGACGAAGAATTTAAACAAAAAAAATTACTAGAAGAACAAAAAAAAGCAAATGAAATTTTACAAGAAAAACAAAGAATAGAAGCAGTTAAAAAAGAAATTGAATCATTAAAAGAAGAAAATAAAAAAATTATGCAAGAACTAGAAAACCCGAAAAAAGAACAAAAAAAATATACAAAAAAGGAACTAAACGAGATTATAAATAAATTATGAGAGGATTAAAAAATGGCAGACAAGTTATTAACTGAAATTTTACAAGGAGACGAAAACAAGTTACCAGACACATTAACAGCAAAAGTTAGTGCGTCAATTCTTACAAAATTTTATAAAACAATGTTATTTGATATTATTAAAGGATCTACAAAAAGTGAACTATTAAATTTAGTTTTAAAAGATCCAGTTAAATATGGATATGGAGTTCGTGTTTTACAAGTTGGTTTAGTGCCAGTTTCAGATTGAAAAGGAATCGAAAGAATCAACACGAAAAGTAATCAAATTCAAACTCACCAAGAATTAAGATCTGACGAAATAAAACTAGTTTATAAATTAACAACTAATCGCGTATTTTATAGACGTTATTTTAAAGACGCAGCAACACATGACAATTGAATCGGAGCACAGACAAAAGCAGTTGGATTAAGCGCTAATGTTGATATGACGAGCATTTTGCGTTTTATGTTTGGCGTAGCAGAAGGAGAATTAACAAAACCATTGCCAGCTGAAGTTTTAAAAGTTTTACAACCACTAAAAGACAGCATAACAACGTTAGGCAAAAGTAAAACAACTCCAGATAATACAATCATTAGTTTTATAAAAACAATACGCGAGGAAAGCGTGCGATTGTCAAAAACTCCACAAGTTGCTAATATGATAAGTCAAAAAGTAGATCGAACAGACGGAGAAAGTGGCAAAGTAAAAATGCCTGTAAATATTAGTGTTGAACAACAATATTTAATTATGTCATGAGAAGATTGAATGGAATTTACTCATGCTCAGCACGATATTAGACATCCCGAGTATTTCAAACTTCCAGAAGGCATTAATGTTATAAGAGCAGACATTCCAAAGGGGAAGGCATATATTGTAGATAAAAACTTTATGAATTTGTACACTAGATTAGGTGGCGAAGTGGTACAAAGAGAAACAGATACATTAGAGTTAGATTCAATAACTCATATTTGATTAATTTTTGGTATCTTCTTTACTACTGCTGGAATTATCATTAAAAGAAAAACAACAGGAAGAAGAAAAAGAGATATATTAAAAGATAAAGAACCAACAAAAGAACCAAACAAGAAGTAATATTTTTCATTCAAGGAAAGGGTAATTTTTCCTTTTCTTTCTATGAGGAGTAATTTTTATGGATGAAATTTTTAAGAGAGTATTATCAAGCAAACAAGAGTTAAATTTTGCTACTGAAATTTTAAAAAGAGCAGCTACTAGTAGTGGTGCTGGAACTTTTGATATTAGAGGAAGAGAAAATTTAAGAGATCTATATATGTTAAACACGTTAAAAAATATACGGAATTATTGAACTGGTGAATTTATTGAAACTACAAAAAACGAAGGATTTAATAAAATATCTAATAAATTTTTTGCGCATTTATGAGAACAAGATATAAAAGTTTTTTATAATGATTTAAATGACGAATTTAAATTATATAGTAAAAAATTAACTGAACAACTTGAAACTGATAATACTGTAAAAGTAGTCGATCTATTACAAAATAAAGTAATTAATGTTGATATTAATTATTATAACCAAATGGAACTTGTGAGTTGAAATTCCGCAGGTAATAATAACTTTTTGACAACTTGAATATTCGCAGCTGAAAATGAAGATTTAAAAGCAAACTTTTTAACTAGTACTATTTGAGACAGTAAACAAGAAATAATAGATTTTAAAGGAGATAAAGATATTACAATTGAACAATGAAAACAACATTTAACGCCATATTTTCCTGCGATCTTAACAAAGTCAATTTTGAATATTGACAAAAATAATAATGTACCAGATACGATTGACGCTATCCAAAAAGAATTAAAAGCAAGTGAATTATTTAATAGTTTAATTAACCATTATAATTATTTTAAAGATCAAACCGGAATGGCAGCAAGTATGGAACTAAAAAAAGAACGGAAAAGTATGAGCGAAGGAGAAATTGACAAACACAACACTAGTAATATCCAAAATATAACTCTAAGAGAATTACAAGCATTTAGTCATAATATGAAAAAAACTTTCAATGTTGAGTTAAAATTTAGTTTAAATTTTCAAGAAGAAAATAATGAAGAAAATGAAGAAATAGAAAAAGAAAATAAGGAAGTAAAAAATGATAAATAAAACTCATTATGTCGGCATACACCACATAAAAGACGACATTTTAGCATTGAATTTAGAGAATGCGACAAAAACATATAATGGTTTAACAATAATAGAATTAATGGAAAAAAGATTTTCAAATTATATTTTCATTTTCAAAGATAAACAAAAAGTTATAGATAATTTTACTATGATATGAAAAGCAAATATTTTTATGTTAAAAAAATATGACAAAGTTAAAGAAGAAGCAATAGCATTATTACTAGATAAAAAAAATTATCAAGAGAACACAGAAGAAGATAGAAAACTAAAAAATATTGAAGATCCTTACGCAAGAACAACAAACGTAAAAGACAAAAATATTAATATTCAATCAGACGACAACAGCGATTTAAAAATTAAATTAGATACTGAAGAACAAAAAATTCAACTTGAAGGTGTAATTGGAAACGAACTTTCATTAGATAATATATCTAGTGAGACAACTGAAGAATTAAAGAAATTAAAACAATTAAGAAATGAAGGAACGATAACATATATTAAGTCGAACGTAGCAATTGATTTAAAAAAAATGTTAACATATGAATTTTTAGATCTTCCAATTCAATTTATAAAACAATTTGACGTATTATATAATTTTAATATAAATGTTGATTGAAATTTAAACGAATTGTTATTATCAGAAACTGAATATAAAGACACAATTTTAGATAAAATAATAACTCATTTGCAAGGTAACAGTGAGGACGGCGTAAAAGTAAAACGTAATAATGATCAAATTATTATTAGTCATAATTATTTAAATAATAAAACGTTAATTGCGAGAATTCTACAAATTGAAGAAGTAGCACGTGATAAGGCAACAATAGCACAATTAAATGCTGAAATAGAAAAAATACCTAAAATTGATAGTTATACAAAAAAAGAAACTGAAGCACGAATAACACCATTAAATGCTAGAATAGACGATATAATGAAGTTATTTCCACATAATATAAATTATTATAGCGACTTGTCGCATTACGGAATTAATGATAGTTTTTTTTCAGCATATGGTGGTAACAATGACGAATTACGCATTTTTGATAAAATGATAGCATTTACCAAAAATAATAATTTGACACACAATTTTAACATAATAGAAGTCCAATTAAATAATCACTCTAATTTTTCTATTTATTTAAAAAAAATGCTAGAAGATCCAAATAATATTTTTATTGCGTCAGGACTTACAAGCGAAGATAATATAAGAATTTTACATTCTTATAGTCGAAGTTTTGATAGTGATGTTTTTGAAATTATTTATTCGAAAAATAAAAATTGAGTATATCCATTTTGAGCAAATGAAAAATTTAGAAATGTATGAGGAAAATGAAGAAGTCGAGGCGAAGTTTTTAATAATAGAATAATTAAACAAGCAGACCGTAAATTGGCAATTGATCAGTATGACAATTACCACGAAGACGAACAATTTAAAACGTTTAAAGATAAATTTGACGAACCAATAAATATTAAAACTAAAAAAGGTGTGGATTTTGACGGTAATATAAAAAAATTTCATTTAATTTTATACGAAGAAATTAATCACCATACGGTACGGTTATATTTAAAACAAAATGCCACACAAATTTTAATTAGTAGTATTGGAAACACTAATTTTGTAGTTCGTCCAGCGAATAAAGCGAATACGTGAAACAGAGCAGACGGTTTATTATATGTCAAAAAACATATTACAGCAGTTAATCAAAAAAGAATATTATGAGATAATACCGCAAAAAAGGCAACCGTACCAGCTGGAATTTATGATCTTTATTTTAGGCATATTCTTTACGATAGTAGAGATATCGTACCAAATGAAAGAGGCGCGCGATTAAATATTTTAAAAGCAGACGGTACAACTCCAGCTGTATTAGGTGAAGATTATATTGTTGGTAATAAGTTCATAGGTGATATTGCTTACTATGAAAAACCAAAAGAAAACCAAACAAAAACATTTATTTTAGGTGGTGTTATTCAACCAATACAACAAATAATTATAGTTCCACAATTATTTTGACCAGATACTTTAGCGCGGAATAGTGGTCTTGCTCATAAGCAACCGATAACTTCAAAAACTCACCAAAATATATTTACCCTAACTAGAATAGATTCAGGGGTAGAATTAGAAAATATAGGAAATGCCAGCAAAAGATAAAAAAATAATATATAATGTATATTGTATAGAAAGGAAAATATGAAACAAAATTTTAAAAAAATAAATATGGAACTTATGAATGTCTTAAAAGAATTAAAAAATAAACAAGACAGGAGCAATGGAATGTATCACACGCAACATAAATATATACATTCACAAATGAACCATACAGAACCTAAAATGTCATATAACAGAACACAAACATTAATGCTAGGAAATGGCAGAACATTAGAAATAAAGGAAAACAGAGACGAGAAAGAAATTAAAAGATTATGCAAAATAATTAAACAAAATAATAAAATTTTAATTAATCAAATTCGAAATAGAAAATTAAAAGATCCTAACAAAAAAAATATAGACGAATTTATAGAATTTCTAAGGAGTGAAGAATAATATGAAAAAAATAATTAAATTAATTATAAATATATTAACATTATTTATAATTCCAACAATTAAAAAAATAATTAAATATATAAAGAAAGGATAAAATGAAAAAAACAAAAAATAAAAAAATTGCTTTTGCTGGAATTGCAGGTGTAATTACTAGTGTTGGCGCAATCACAACACCAATTGTAATGTCTATTGATTCTAATAATAGTTTAAAAAAAGAAAATAAAAAACAAACAACAGAAATTAAAAATTTAAAAAACGAAAATAAAAAACAAATAGAAGAAATTCAAAAACTAAAAGAAACAATAGAATATTTAAAAAATATAATAGTTTATTTAAAAGTTGATATAGAATTATTAAATGAGTATAAAACGCGTGTTTTAGACGCTGAACAAGATGTCAAAGCAGCAAGAAGAGAACGCGACAAAACACAAAAACAATTAACAGATTTGCAAAATAGTATATAATAATTAATGGGATATTAGGAAGACGTGCTAACGTTTATTTAATACCTAAATGTAGACCAGCAGAAAATGGCGCAGCACTGTGTAAAAACTGCAGCAGTAAATAAAACTATCTGCGATTAAATGTTTATTTGCGAGCAACTGATAAAATGACTATAATTATTAGTTGTTTTTTTTGTTATAATATTTTTGTATTACAGGAATAGTAATACAATTTGGGGTAGCGAACCGTAACCGCTAACTTTTATTTATCTTGTTTAAAAAAAGCACCAGCAATGGTGTTTTTTATTTTTTTTAAAAAAAAATGTTGAAAATTATAATTATTAGTATATAATAATAATTAAGAAAGGGAAACATAACAAAATGAAAAGACAAATATTAAGTAGAGCAGAATGAAATGCTATCTTAGCAGATATTAAAATAAATGTAAATAAAATAGAAAAAAATATTCTAGCAATGGAAAAAGAAATTCAAAATTTAAAAAAAAGGAAATAAAAAACAATGAAAAAATATATAAACATAAAAGAATTAATAAAATTTTTAGAAGTAATATTCAAAAAAACAAATGATCAAAAACTATATGCTAAATTTGATAATGACGATACAAAAATAGAATTAACATTTTTTAAAAAACACGGTCTAATTGAATTTGAACTTGAAATATGACCAAATAAGATAGAAAAAGGCGAAATAGTAGAATTAAATGAATTAGTTGAACAAACTGATATGTCAAAATTAATTTTAATATTAAATGTTCTAGCAATTCACCATAAAGTAGCGCATATTTTTAT
>CAKNAO010000011.1 GCA_929200685.1 uncultured bacterium
AAAGAAATAAATGTTAGTGTTTCAGCTATTAATAGATTTAGTAAAAAATTAGGTTTTCAAGGTTTTAAAGATTTAAAATCAATTATATTGTATCAACAAAAAATATATAATAATTTAAAAGAAAATAATCCATTTTATAATGATGTTCAATTTTCTTTTAATGAAAGTAATAAAAAAATAAATATTAAAGAAATAGAGTTTATAGTTCAAAAAATTATTGATAAAAAAAATATCTATTTTTATGGCGAATCTTTTACATACATTCTTGCTGAATATATATCAAGAAAATTCAATAAAATTAATTATAAATCTAGAACTTACAATGTTGCAAGTGATTTATCAATTATCCTTCCACAAAAAAATGTAGTTCATATTTTTATTTCAAATTCTGGTAAAAATCCTAATATTAAAAAAGCTTGTGAAAAAATACAACAAAAAAACCAAAATCAAATAATAATTTCTATTACTTCTTCTTCTAATTCTAATATTAAAAAAAATAGTAATTCACATGTACATGGAAGTTTTTATTCTTCCATTGAACAAGATGAATTTGAACTTCCTTCTATTAGCCAATATATTACTCAATACATATTGGATATAATTTTTAATAATGTATATAAAAAAAATAAAACTATTCATTCTTTAAACATAAGCAATATTTCTAAAGAAAAAAAATAAAAAACAATTAAAAAATATCTTTTAAAATTAATTAAAAATTAAAATGTTATAATTTTTCATAATTAATATAAGGAAAAATAAATGAAAAATAATTTATATATAATTGGTAATTGAAAAATGAATAAAAATCCAACTGAAACAAGAGAATTTATGAAAGAATTTAATAAACTTTATGAAGAAAACAAAAATAAAATTAATTCAAATATTTTTTATGGAATTGCAGCTCCTGCTACAAATCTTGCAATGTTAAAAATAACTTCTAATGATTGTTTGGTAGTTGCTCAAAATGTTAATGAAAATGAAAGCGGATCTCATACTGGTGAAATTTCAATAAATATGGTTAAATCTGTTGGTGCTGGAGCAGTTATTTTAGGTCATTCTGAAAGAAGAAAAATGTACAATGAAACTTCTCAAAAAGTTTCTCAAAAAGCTCAAAAGGTGATTGAAGCTGGTTTAATTCCTATTATTGCTTTTGGTGAAACTTTTGAAGAATATAAAATGGGAAAAACTAAAGAAGTAATTAAAAAAATGATCAAAGAATCTACAAAAGGCGTTAATCTTTTACAAGTTATTTTGGCTTATGAACCAGTTTGAGCTATTGGAACTGGAAAAACACCTTCTTTAAAAGAAATTCAAAAAATTTGTGCTTATATTAGAAGTATTACAAATCCTAATGTAATAATTCAATATGGAGGTTCAGTAAAACCTAAAAATATTGGAAAATTAATGAATCAAAAAGATATAAATGGAGCCCTTGTAGGAGGTGCTTCACTTGATCCTAAAATATTTATAAAATTACTTACATTAAATAAATAATTATTGAAAGGAAAAAAAATGAAAAAACCAATTGTTTTATGTATTATTGATGGTCTTGGTTTAAGAAAAAACATTCAAGGCAATGCTTATGCTCAAGCTGAAACTCCTTTTCTTGATAAAATGCTTGTTGAATATCCAAATTCCATTTTAAAAGCATCAGGTAATGCTGTTGGATTACCAGAAGGACAAATTGGTAATTCAGAAGTTGGACATTTAAATATTGGAGCTGGTGAAATAGTTTATACTGGATTATCATTAATACAAAAATCTATTGATGATGGAACATTTATTGAAAATAAAGCATTTTTAAAATCAATTAAATTTGCTCAAAAAAATAATGGTACAATTCAAATTGCTGGTCTTTTATCCAATGGTGGAGTTCATTCATTAGAAAATCATTTATTTATTTTATTAGAAGGACTTTATAAAAAAGGTGTGAAAAAGGTAACTATTCATGTTTTTGCAGATGGAAGAGATGTTAAACCAAGAAGTATTAAAAAATCACTTGAAAAATTAATAAAACTTCTTCATAAATATAATTATCATTTAGGTTCAATTGGTGGAAGATTATATGGAATGGATAGAGATAAAAATTTTGATAAAACTGAATTAGCTTTTGATGCTGTTCAAGGTAAAAGTTTAAATACTTTTGATAATGTATTTTCATATTTAAAAGATCAATATGAAAACAAAAATAATAATGATGAATTTTTAGATTTAGCAATTAATTCTTCAAATAAAGTTAATTTTTTTAAAGAAGGAGATTCTTTTATTTTTTTTAATTTTAGACCTGATAGAGCAAGACAACTTTCGCATTTAATAATTGGTTCAAATGAATATGATTATGTTCCAAAAAATAAAATTAATAATACTATTCTTATAACGATGATGAAATATGAAGGCATTGATAATGCTTTGGTTGCTTTTGATTCTCAAAAAATTCAAAATACTATTGGGAGTGTTATTTCAAATTTAGGGTTAAAACAACTTAGAATTGCAGAAACTCAAAAATATGCTCATGTTACTTTTTTTATGGATGGTGGTAAAAATATAATTTATCCTAATTCAAGAAGAATAATGATTGATTCAATTAAAGTTGATAATTTTATTAATGCCCCATTAATGTCGGCAAGCAAAATTACCAATAAACTAATTAAAGTTTTAAATTTTTATGATTTTGTTATAATTAATTATGCAAATCCTGATATGGTTGGACATACTGGAAATATTGAAGCAACAAAAATTGCTATTTCACATCTTGATAAAGAATTAGCAAAATTAAAAATATATATTGATAAAATTGGTGGAACTTTGTTTATTACTTCTGATCATGGAAATGCGGAAATAACTGAAGATAAAGATGGTAATCCAGCAACAAAACATACAACATCAGATGTTTTTTTAATTAGTAGTGATAAAAACATTGAATTAAAAAATGGTTCTCTTGCTAATGTAACACCTACTTTACTTGAATATATGAAAATAGAAAAACCAAATTCTATGATTGCTCAATCTCTTTTAAAAAAATAAAAGGAAATTAAAAATGGAATGATTAAAAAAATATGATATTTTTCTTCAAAGTTTAATATTATCTTCAATAATAATTTTAATTTTATCAATTGTATTGATTTTTTTATATTTATTTAACATTAAAACTTCAAAAAATAATATTAAATATGTTTATGCTTTTTCTTCAGGTTTTATGATTGTAACTGCTATTGTTGGTCAATGAGTTTCAGCAAGAACAATGCTTATTAATCATAATCATAATGAAGAAATTTTAAAAACATTAATTTATATGACTATTTTTGCTTTTTCTATAATTATTGGTTCAATTTTTGCTTTTTTAATTAAAAGATATTCCTCAAAAATAGAACACACTCATCTAATTAATAATGAAAAACATATTGAAGGTCATAAACATGCTCAAATTCATACTCATTTATTAGATACAAAAGATGAAAAAATTATTGAATTTAAAAAAAATAAAAATACTTTAATTTATATGATTTTAACCCATAGACTTCCAGCCGGACTTATTCTTGGGATATTACTTGTTAATTTTAATTATAGAGGAACAGAATTTGCTTTATCAGTGTTGATAACATTTATTTTTCATATAGTTCCTGAAATTGTAATTATTTATTTTGCAAAAATTGAAAATAATCAAAATAAAAAACAAGCTTTTATATTTACATTTTTTACTAAATTATTAATAATACCTTTTATTTTTATAGGAGTATTATTAACTAAATATGTAAATATTAAATCAGAAATTATGTTTTGAATTATTCCAATGTTACTTATTATTTCAGGTGTTGTTATGATTTGAGGTTCAACATTTGAACTTGGACCAATATTTATTCATATTTTTGAAGACAAACAAACATATAGAGTTATATTTGCTTTTATTATTGGATTATCAATTTCAATGATTATTCAATTTATTCATTTTCATTAAAAAAGTAATATAATTATTTTATTGTGAAATTTTCAAGTTATCATAATAAAATTCAAAGATGAATTAAAGATGGAAATTTAATTAACTATAAAATTGATTATAAAAAAATCCCTATTATTTATGATAAACATAAAAAAAATTATAAAGGCAAAAAAGTTTTATCAAAAGTATTAATTTTAAATTTTCCATGAAAAAAATTTTTTATTAGAGAAAAATATATTGATGAATATTTAGAATTTATTAAAAATCAAAATTTTTAATTTTGTTTTTTATTTATAATTAAAATGTGATAATTAATGAAAAAAAGGGATTACTTTCAAATTTTTTCAAACCTTCTATTTATGTTAGAACATTCAAAGATATTAATGTTAATAGATTAAAAAATCATGGAATTAAATTAATGATTTGTGATCTTGACAATACTTTAGTTCCTCATTATACTAAATTTCCAAATAAAGATGTTCATGAATTTATTAATAAAGTTCAAAATAGTGGAATTGAATTTGTTTTAATGTCTAATAATATTAAAAAAAGAGTTAGTATTTTTGCCAAAAAAGCAGGAATTACTAAATTCATTTGAAATGCTCAAAAACCTTTTAAAACAAAAGTAAAAAAAATTATAGAATCTAGAAATGAACTTGAATCTTCAGAGATTATTTTTGTTGGAGATCAAATAATTATGGATATTTTAATAGCTAATCGCTTTAAATGTGAATCAATATTAGTTCAACCTCTTGTTTCAACTGATTATAAAATGTCAAGTTTTAATCTTTTTTTAGAAAATAGAATTTACAAAAATCTTGAGAAAAAAAACATTCTTAAAAAAGGAAATTTTTCTAAAGGAAAGATTGGTGAATATTTTGAATTACTTTAAATTAAAAAATAAAACATTAGGTTCTGTTGAATCATTTACGGGTGGGCTTTTTGCGAAAACTATTACTTCAAAACCTGGTGCTTCTTTATTTTATAAAGGTTCTTTAATTACTTATTCAAATGAAGTTAAAGAAACTTTTGGAATTTCAACTATTAATGGAACCATCAATAAAAAAACTGCTTTATTAATGGCAAAAAAAGGTAAAAAAATACTTAAAGTTGATGTTTGTGTTTCTTTTACTGGTAATGCTGGACCAAAAACTTTGGATGATAAACCAATAGGAATTGTCTATATTGCAATTAATAAAAAAGTTTATGAATTAAAATTTAAAGGAACAAGAAAAAAAATAAGAGAAAAGGCAGTTAAATTTGCAATTAAAAAATTAAATAAACTTTAATTTTTTATACATTTATATTTGAGGTAAAAAATGCAAATACCAAAAATTGAAGATGCAATAAATAAAATAGAAACAAAATTTGGAAAAGAATCAATAATGATTCTTGGTTCTAATAAAAAATTTAAGATAGAAACTTTTTCTTCAGGATCATTAATAATAGATGAAATTTTAGGAATTGGTGGTTATCCTAAAGGAAGAATTATTGAAATTTATGGACCAGAATCTTCTGGAAAAACAACAGTTAGTTTACATGCTATTTCAGAAATTCAAAAAAATGGTGGAATTGCTGCCTTTATTGATGCAGAAAATTCAATAGACCCAAATTATGCAAAAAAACTTGGAGTTGATATAAAAAATTTAATTTTATCTCAACCAAATTCTGGTGAACAAGCTCTTGAAATTGTTGATACACTTGTTAAAACAGGAGTAATTGATTTAATTATTGTAGATTCAGTTGCTGCTTTAGTTCCAGAGGCAGAACTTAATGGAGAAATGAATGAACAAATTATTGGAGCTCAAGCAAGATTAATGTCAAAAGCTTTGAGAAAAATAACTTCTTCATTAAATAAAACAAAAACAACTATTATTTTTATTAATCAAGTAAGAGAAAAAATAGGATTAATTTTTGGAAATCCAGAAGTAACACCTGGTGGAAGAGCACTTAAATTTTCTGCTTCAATAAGAATGGAAGTTAGAAGAATTTCTTCTATTAAAGTTGGTCAAGATATTTCAGGCAATAATATTAGAATTAAAATTGTTAAAAACAAATTATCAGCACCATTTAAAGTTGGTATGACTGAAATTATTTTTTCTGAGGGAATTTCTAAAGAAAGTGAATTAATTGAACTTGCAGAAAAAGAAAAAATAATTTCAAAAAATGGAGCATGATATAAATATAAAAACAAAAATATTTCACAAGGAAAAATTAAATTTAAAAAATTGCTTAAAGAAGATAAAAAACTTTTTAAAGAAATTAGTCAAAAATTATTTGAAAAATTTAAAAAATAATATTTTATATTTATAATTTCTTTAAAACAAGAAAGAGAAAATAAATGAAAATATTATTTATAGGTGATATATTTGGTGAACCCGGAATAATTGGTTTAGAAAAATATTTACCAAAATTTATAGATTCTAATAAAATAGATTTTGTAATTGCACAAGGTGAAAACATTTCAGAAAGAAAAGGACTTATAAAAAAAGATTATATAAGACTTAAAAAAGCTGGTATTAATGTTTTTACAATGGGTAATCATGTTTGAGCAAAAAATAAAATTAGTGAAATAATTAAAAATAACGACATTATTAGACCGCATAATGTTAATAATGTTTATGCAGGAAAAGGAACAAATATTTTTAAAGTAAAAGATAAAAATATTAGAATTACTTCTTTTTTAGGTCGTGAGTTTAATTCTTTGAGAACTGGTTGAAAACAAGAAATTGCAAATAATTTTTTTGATGCATTTGATAAAATTGAAAAACAAAATATAGCAGATTATCATATTATAGATTTTCATGGAGAAGCTACAAGTGAAAAAAATGTTTTTGGACTTTATGTTGATGGAAAAGTTACAGCAGTTCTTGGAACTCATACTCATGTTCAAACTTCAGATGCACGTATTCTTCCAAAAGGAACAGCATATATTACAGATGTTGGTTTTACAGGCCCAATCAATTCAGCAATAGGAGCTGACTATAAAAATGTATATAGAAAAATGAGATATAATGAATTTGTTAAATTTAAAGTTTCAAAAAATTCTGTTGAAATGAATGCTGTAATTATAAAAATAAATAAAAATGGCAATGAAATTAAAACAATCAAAAAAGATTTAAGATAATTTTTTGTTTTTTATTCTTTTTTGTTAAAATAAAAAGGCACAATAATATTTTTGTAATATATTTAATGGTGCAATTATAGTTCTTTGAAAACTGGATATATATAAATCATGAATGTCAATTTTTTGAGAGTTTGATCCTGGCTCAGGATGAACGCTGGCTGTGTGCCTAATACATGCATGTCGAACGAAGCACTTGTGCTTAGTGGCGAATGGGTGAGTAACACGTACTTAATCTACCCTTAAGTTTAGAACAACAATTGGAAACAGTTGCTAATACTAGATATGTAATCATTTCGCATGAATAGATTATAAAAGAAGCATTTGCTTTGCTTAAGGATGAGAGTGCGTTACATTAGATTGTTGGTAGGGTAATGGCCTACCAAGTCAATGATGTATAGCGGGGTCGAGAGGCTGAACCGCCACACTGGGACTGAGATACGGCCCAGACTCCTACGGGAGGCAGCAGTAGGGAATATTTCACAATGAACGAAAGTTTGATGAAGCGACACAGCGTGCAGGAAGAAGATCTTTGGATTGTAAACTGCTGTTATAAGAGAAGAACAAGCTTGATAGGAAATGATCAAGTCCTGACGGTAACTTATTAGAAAGCACCGGCAAACTATGTGCCAGCAGCCGCGGTAATACATAGGGTGCAAGCGTTATCCGGATTTATTGGGCGTAAAGCGTTCGTAGGAGGTTTATTAAGTCTAGAGTTAAAGACTGGGGCTCAACCCTAGCACGCTTTGGATACTGATAGACTAGAATTATAGAGAGATTAGCGGAACTCCATGTGAAGCGGTGGAATGCGTAGATATATGGAAGAACACCAATGGCGAAGGCAGCTAATTGGCTATAAATTAACTCTGAGGAACGAAAGCGTGGGTAGCAAACAGGATTAGATACCCTGGTAGTCCACGCTGTAAACGATGATCGTTAGCTGGTGGAATAATTCACTAGCGTAGCTAACGCATTAAACGATCCGCCTGAGTAGTATGCTCGCAAGAGTGAAACTTAAAGGAATTGACGGGGACCCGCACAAGCGGTGGAGCATGTGGTTTAATTTGAAGATACGCATAGAACCTTACCCACTTTTGACATCTTTTGCAAAGCTATAGAGATATAGTGGAGGTTAACAAAATGACAGATGGTGCATGGTTGTCGTCAGCTCGTGTCGTGAGATGTTAGGTTAAGTCCTGCAACGAGCGCAACCCCTATCATTAGTTACTAATATTAAGTTAAGGACTCTAATGAGACTGCCTGGGTAACCAGGAGGAAGGTGGGGACGACGTCAAATCATCATGCCTCTTACAAGTGGGGCTACACACGTGCTACAATGGATAGTACAAAATGATGCTATATGGTGACATGGAGCAAATCAAAAAAACTATTCTTAGTTCGGATTGGAGTCTGCAACTCGACTCCATGAAGTCGGAATCGCTAGTAATCGTAGGTCAGCAATACTACGGTGAATACGTTCTCGGGTCTTGTACACACCGCCCGTCACACCATGGGAGTCGATAATGCCCGAAGCCGGTTAGTTAACTTCGGATGCTACTGTCTAAGGCAGGATTGGTAACTAGGGTGAAGTCGTAACAAGGTATCCCTACGAGAACGTGGGGATGGATCACCTCCTTTCTACGGAGTACATTTTATTCTAATTGAATAATAAAATAGTCATTTTAAAATCTTATTAAAATAGTTTTTATTTTAAAACATAATTAATAAGTAGTTCATGAGATTAGACTAAAATCAATATATATTCAGTTTTGAGAGTTCTATACTCTCAAATAGTTCTTTGAAAACTGAATAATAACATTAAAATTAATGAAAAGACATTATTTTATTCCTAAAAAAATAAAAAAAGATCTTTTCGTCTAAAAATAATGTTCATGACCATAGATATACTCGTTAATAAAATTAATTTTATTAACAAATTTTTTACTAAATTATAAAGTAATAAAAATTACTCATATTTAATATGATAGATCAATAAATTAAAAATTGTAAAATGTCAAAAGTTTAAATAATTAAGAGCTTTAGGTGAATGCCTTGGTTTTGGAAGACGAAGAAGGACGTGATTACCTGCGATAAGCCTCGTATAGTTGGAAATATACTGTGATGCGAGGATTTCCGAATGGGGAAACCCAACTAGATTAATCTCTAGTTACTATATGCTGAATAAATAGGCATATTAGAGTAATACCTGGTGAATTGAAACATCTTAGTAACCAGAGGAAAAGAAAATAAAAATGATTCTGTGAGTAGCGGCGAGCGAAAATGGAATAGCCTAAACCATCATTTTGATGGGGTTGTAGGACAATCTACATAGAGTTACAAAGGTTATTTATAGAAGAATAGGTTGGGAAGCCTAGCCATAGAAGGTGATAGCCCTGTATTTTAAATAAATAACTCTCTTGATTGTATCCTGAGTAGGGCGGGGCACGTGAAACCCTGTTTGAATCTGCCGAGACCACTCGGTAAGGCTAAATACTAACCAAAAACCGATAGTGAACCAGTACCGTGAGGGAAAGGTGAAAAGAACCCCGGAAGGGGAGTGAAATAGATTTTGAAACCTATAGCTTACAATTAGTCAAAGCCCGTTAATGGGTGATGGCGTACATCTTGCAGGATGGACCGGCGAGTTATGTTTTTGTGCAAGGCTAAGTGGAAAAAAATGGAGCCGTAGAGAAATCGAGTCTTAATAGGGCGAATAGTACAATGGCATAGACCCGAAACAAGGTGATCTATCCATGGGCAGGTTGAAGCAACAGTAACATGTTGTGGAGGACCGAACCGGGGTACGCTAAAAAGTGCTCGGATGACCTGTGGATAGTGGTGAAATTCTAATCGAACCTTGAGATAGCTGGTTCTCCCCGAAATAGTTTTAGGACTAGCGTTCAAATTTAAATAGTGGGGGTAGAGCACTGAATATGGAATGGCGTCGCCTAGACGTACTGACTATAATCAAACTCCAAATACCATTATGTATATTTGAGCAGTCGGACTGTGGATGATAAGACCCATAGTCGCGAGGGAAACAACCCAGATCGTCAGCTAAGGTCCCAAAATTATACTAAGTGAGAAAGGTTGTTGAACCTCTAAAACAGCTAGTATGTTGGCTTAGAAGCAGCCATCATTTAAAGAGTGCGTAACAGCTCACTAGTCAAGAGTTTCTGCGCCGAAAATGTAACGGGACTAAGTATAATACCGAAGCTACGGATGTATTAACATGTTAGGGGAGCGTTCTTAGGACAATGAAGTTAGACCGTGAGGACTAGTGGAGTGCTAAGAAGTGAGAATGCCGGTATGAGTAACGATTCAAAGTGAGAATCTTTGACGCCTATTGGGTAAGGTTTCCTGGGCAAGGTTCGTCCACTCAGGGTTAGTCAGGTCCTAAGGTGAGGCTGAAAAGCGTAATCGATGGATAACTGGTTGATATTCCAGTACTTCCTTAGATGTGATGGAGTGACGAAAAAGGATAACATTACCACTTATTGGATTGTGGGGCAAATATTTAGTGGGTGCAATTGGTAAATCCGTTGTACATTAACCATGAGATATGATGCATAGTGAAAACCTCGGTAATTAACAAATTATGTGATTCCATGTTTCCAAGAAAAACTTCTAACTATAATCTAAGTGAACCTGTACCAAGAACGAACACACGTACCCAAGATGAGTATTCTAAGGCGAGCGAGATAACTATTGTTAAGGAACTCTGCAAAATGACCCCGTAAGTTCGCAATAAGGGGTGCTCACTTTTGTGAGCCGCAGAAATCGATGGGGGCGACTGTTTATCAAAAACATAACTCTCTGCTAAATCGCAAGATGATGTATAGGGGGTGACACCTGCCCAGTGCCAGAAGGTTAAGTTAATTTGTTAGAATTTATTCAAAGCAATGATATGAAGCCCTGGTGAACGGCGGCCGTAACTATAACGGTCCTAAGGTAGCGAAATTCCTTGTCACTTAATTGGTGACCTGCACGAAAGGTGTAACGATCTCCATGCTGTCTCAACAATAGACTCGGTGAAATTATGGTGGCTGTGAGAACGCAGCCTACCCGCAGCAAGACGAAAAGACCCCGTGGAGCTTTACTATAGCTTCGTATTGAGATTTGATTAAACATGTGTAGGATAGGTGGGAGACTTTGAAGCTAAGACGCTAGTATTGGTGGAGTCATTGTTGAAATACCACCCTTGTTTAATTGAATCTCTAACCTACATCCGTTATCCGGATGAGAGACAGTGCGTGGTGGGTAGTTTGACTGGGGCGGTCGCCTCCTAAAAAGTAACGGAGGCGTTCAAAGGTTCATTCAATATGGTCAGAAACCATATGTAGAGCATAAAGGTAAAAGTGAGCTTGACTGTGAGACTTACAAGTCGAACAGGTGCGAAAGCAGGACTTAGTGATCCGGCGGTTCCGAGTGGAAGGGCCGTCGCTCAACGGATAAAAGCTACCCCGGGGATAACAGGCTAATCACTCCCAAGAGATCACATCGACGGAGTGGTTTGGCACCTCGATGTCGGCTCATCGCATCCTGGAGCTGGAGTCGGTTCCAAGGGTTTGGCTGTTCGCCAATTAAAGCGGTACGTGAGCTGGGTTCAGAACGTCGTGAGACAGTTCGGTCCCTATCTGCTGTGGGCGTTAGAATGTTGAAAAGATTTGACCTTAGTACGAGAGGACCGGGTTGAATGTACCACTGGTGTTCCAGTTGTCTTGCCAAAGGCATAGCTGGGTAGCTAAGTACAGAAAGGATAACTGCTGAAGGCATCTAAGCAGGAAGCCTCCTTTGAGATGAACATTCTCTAAAATTCCTTATAGACTATGAGGTTGATAGGTTGGAAGTGTAAGTGTGGCGACATATTGAGCTAACCAATACTAATAATTATTAGATTTAAACAAAAATATTTATGATTAAGAACAATTTATTATTCAGTTTTGAGAGAATTATTATTTTTTTGTTTTTAAGTGTAAAGTAAAAATGCTTTACATTTTTTATTTTTTATATGTTAAAATTGAAATGTTATATAAAATTAAAAAGGAGAATTATATGGTTAAAATTCGTTTAAAAAGAATGGGTTCTAAATTTAATGCTTATTATAGAATCATAGTTGCTGATCAAAGATCTCCAAGAGATGGAAGATTTATTGAAGAAATTGGAACTTATAATCCTCATACAAAAAATGTGACTATTGATGAAGAAATCAAGGAAAAATGATTAAAAAATGGTGCTATTCCAACTGAAACTATGAAAAATTTATTTAAAAAATATGAAATTGCTAAAAAAAATGGCAACATTAAAGAAAATATTGTTACTTTAATTAAAAAACCAAAAAAAAGAAAAACCAAAAAAGAAATTAATGTTAATAATAAAAATATTAAAGAAAAAATTTAATAATGAAAATAAATTTTTTAACACTATTTCCAAATTATTACAAACCTTTCAAAGAAGAATCGATAACTAAAAGAGCAATTCAAAAAGGAATTTTAGAAGTAAATATTGTTGATTTTAGAAAATTTGCAACTAATAAACATAATAAAGTAGATGATATTGTTTATGGTGGTGGTAAGGGAATGCTTTTGATGATTGAACCAATTGATAAAGCACTTAAAACTATGAGTGGAAAAAAAATACTTCTTTCTCCACAAGGAAATATTTTTTCACAAGAAAAAGCATTAAAATTTTCCAAAGAAAAAGAATTAACATTTATTGCAGGACATTATGAAGGATTTGATGAAAGAATAAGAAAAATAATTGATGAAGAAATTTCAATAGGTGATTATGTTTTAACAGGTGGAGAAATTCCATCAATGGTTATAGCAGATGCAATAGTTAGATTAATTCCTGGAGTTATTCAGGATGAATCACATAAAAATGATTCATTTCAAAACAACTTATTAGATTTTCCTCAGTACACTAGACCAAGAGAATACAAAGGAATGAAAGTTCCAAAAGTACTTCTTAATGGAAATCATATTGAAATTAAAAAATGAAGAAAACAAAAACAATTAGAAAAAACTAAATTAATTAGACCAGATTTATTAAAAGGAAATAAAAATGAGAAATAAAATTATTGAAAATATTGAATTTAAACAAATTAATAAAAATATTAAAAATTTTAAAGTTGGACAAAATATTAAAGTTCATGTTCGAATTAAAGAAGGTGCTAAAGAACGTATTCAAATTTTTGAAGGTTTAATTATTGCTATTAAAAATTCTGGAATTACTAAAACATTTACTATTAGAAAAATTTCATATGGAATTGGAGTAGAAAAAACATTTTTTATTAATTCTCCTCTTATAGCTAAAATTGAAATTTTAAGAGTTAATAAAGTTAGAAAATCTAAATTATATTATATGAGAAATAGAAAAGGTAAATCAGCTAGACTTAAAGAAATTATTAATAAAAAAAATAATTTAAATTAAATAAAAAATGACTATTAATAAGTCATTTTTTTAGTTTATATTATTTTTTTTCTATATTTAATTAAGTAGGTAAATTTGACTTTTAGTAAATTAAAAAAAATAAAAATTTTTAGTTTAATATTAGGGAGTTCTTCAATAATTGGGGGTTCAATTTCTTTGCCATTAATTTTAAATAAAATTAATAAAAATAAAAGAAAATTTGTAAAACAAAATAAAAAAATAAAAAAAATAAAAT
>CAKNAO010000012.1 GCA_929200685.1 uncultured bacterium
AAATATAATTTTATTGTATTAGTGATTTTATTAATAATATTAAAAATAAATTTATTATTAATATTTTCAATAATATAGAAAGGAAAAAATAAAAAATGAATTATAAAAAAATAGATTGAAAAAATATTAGAGTTCAAACCCAAAAAGTAGGTACACTTCTTTCGAGTATGATAATGCCAATTATTGGTGTAATAATTGCTTGAGGTCTTCTAACAGCTTTTTTTATCCCTACTGGTTGAACTCCAGTTGAACCAATCACTACTTATATTGTAGGACCAACCATTACTTATTTAATACCAATATTAATAGGTTTTCTAGGTGGTAAAAAAATATATAAATCTGATAAAGGTGGATTTATTGGTGCTGCTTCAACAATTGCTATAATTGGTGGAACAAAACTAATGGAAAGTGGTTACTACGGTTTTGAAACTAATTTAGGAATTCAATTTTTAGGAGCAATGATTGTTGGACCAATCTCGGCTTTTGGATATAAACATTTTGAAAAACTTTGAGATGGAAAAGTTAAACCAGGATTTGAAATGCTAGTAAATAATTTTGCAACAGCATTTTACATAATGGTTGCAATGATGGTTGCAATGTTTGTAGTTCCTTGAATAGTTTACGGTTTAACATTTATTTTAAACGGAATAATAGATCCATTAACAAAATGAAAAGCATTACCAATTGTATCTATTTTTGTAGAACCGGCTAAACCATTATTCTTAAATAATGCAATTAACCATGGAATTTTTACACCATTAGCTGCAAATCAAGTTGATGATGTTGGAAAATCACTTTTATATTATATAGAGTCAAATCCTGGTCCAGGAATGGGAATTTTATTAGCATATATGTTAGTTGATAAAAAACAAAGAGCAAATGCAAGTTCTTCATCAGTAATACATTTCTTTGGTGGAATACATGAAGTTTATTTTCCATTTGTAATACTTAAACCAATCTTGGCTCTAGCAGCAATAGCAGGTGGAGTAGTTGGTGTTTCAGTAATGCAAATTTTTGGTGCTGGTGCTGTTGCTCCGGCAAGTCCGGGTTCAGTTATTGCCTTGTTCGGTGTTTCAGCAAAAAGTGGATCAGCCTATGCAGGCTTAGCATTAGGAATAGCTTCTTCACTAGCAACTTCATTTGCTATATCAGTTTTATTGTTAAAATTTACTTCAAAATCTAAAATTTCTAAAAAACAAGCAATTGCAAAAATGACAGAATTTAAAGGTAAAAAAAGTAAATATGTAGAAACAAATCAATTAAAAAATAAAATTAATATGATTGTTTTTGCTTGTGATGCTGGCATGGGTTCTTCAGTTATGGGTGCTGGAATATTAAGAAAAATATTTAAAGAAAATAATTTAAATATTAAAGTAATAAATTCTGCAATTGATAATTTAAAAAATGTCGATGCTGACTTAATTATTGTTCATAAAGAACTTTCAAAAAGAGCTAAAGAAGAAAATAATGCAAATCAAATGATTATTGAAAATTTTCTAGATAAAAAACAATATGAAAAACTTTATAAAAAAATTGTCAAAAAAGAAAAAAAATAAAAAAGATGAATTTAAAATTAAATTAACAAATAATTTAGTTTTATTTAATCAAAAAACAATTTCTAAAAAAGAAGCAATTGATGTTGTTGGTAATATTTTATTAAAAAACAACTATATTTCTAATGAATATATTAAATCAATGCATTTAAGAGACAAAGATTTAAGTGTTTATGTTGGAAATGGTGTAGCAATACCACATGGAACAAACAAATCTCAAAAATATATTAAAAAAAGTGGGGTTTCAATTTCAATTTATCCAAAAGGAATAGATTGAAACAATAATAAAGTTTATGTTGTTATTGGAATTGCTGGAAAAGGAAATGATCATATGAATACAATTGCAAAAATTGGAACATCTTTATCTGATAAAAATAATATTAAAAAAATAATTAAATCAAATAATGTAAAAAATTTAGAAAAAATCATCAATGAATAAAAAACAAGCAATACAAATTGGTGCTGGAAACATTGGTAGAGGTTTAAATGGTTTTATATTAAATAAAAATAATTATAAAATTACTTTTTTAGATATTTCAGATTATCTTGTTAATCTTTTAAATAAAAAAGATTTTTATCAAGTAATAGAAATAAATAAAATCAATGTTAAAAAAAGAGTTGATAATTTTGACTCTATAAATATTTTGGATGAAAAATCTATTTTAAAAAATATTGAAAATTATTCTATTTTTACAATATCAATTGGTTTTAATAATTTAATTAAACTAAAAAGTTTATTTCAAAAAATAATTAAAAAATTAAATAAAAATAAAATAAAAAAATACATAAATATTATTGCAATTGAAAATGGAATTAATGCTTCAACACATTTAAAAAAAATAATTTATAGTGTTTTAACAAAAGAAGAAAAAAAATATGCCAACAAATATATCGGTTTTGTAAATTGTGTAGTTGATAGAATTGTTCCAAATAATCAAGACAAAACATTAAATATTAAAGTTCAAAAATATTATGAATTAATTTTAGATGAAAATTCATGAAAAGGAAAAAAAATCCAAAAAAATGTTATTTACTCTAAAAATATTATTAAATTTATAGAAAGAAAACTTTATATGTTAAATGCAATTCATTGTTTTATAGCATGAAAAGGAATAAAAAATAATTTTAAATATATTTATGAATTTAAAAAAAATAAAAAAATAAAAAATGAAGTTAATTCTTTATTAAATGAATTTAAAAAAATTTTAATTAATAAACATAATTTTTCTGAAGATGAATTAAATAATTATTCTAAAAAAATTATTAAAAGACTTTCAAATAAAAAAATAAAAGATAATGTTTTAAGAGTTGGAAGGGATGTTAAAAGAAAAATTTCAGAAAATGAAAGATTTATTAAACCTTTAAAATATTCAATTAAAAAGAAAATAAAAAATTTAAATATCATTAAAGCAATTTCTTTGGTTTTTAGTAATTTGAATTTTGAAGATAAAGAATTAAGAGAAATTAAAAATTCCATAAATAATATCGGAATTGAAAAAACAATTAAAAATTATATAAAAATTAATGATAAAAAGATAATTGAAAGTATAATAAAATATGCAAAAAATAATTAATTTTTTAAAAAAACATAAAAGAAAATTTTATGTTTTTTTATTCGAAATAGAAATGTTATTAAATATTTATTTAATATATATTTTTTGAGAAAATAATATATTAAAATATGTATTTATTACCACGTTCATAACTTCATTAATTATTGGTATTTTTTTAAATTATATTCACAAAAAAAATATTAAATAATTTATTTACTTTTAAAACTAAAAAAGAAAATATAAAAAAATAAATAAAAAACATTAACATTTTAAACAATTAAGTGCGTATATGAAATATAATTATAATAATATAAAAGTAAATATAACTTGAAATTTTATAAAAAACATAAAAATTTTTGAAAATAAAATTTATACAAATTTTGTTTAAGGAGAAATTTTGTTTAAAGTAAATTATTTGAATGCAACACTATGAATATTATTTGGAATTTTGTTAATAATTCTTTTAGTTGTATTTGCTTGAAGAATTATCACAAAAAATAATGATATTCAAAAAAATTTTATGAAAAACAAAATGTTTACATCAAATAAATTAATTGATTTATCTTGATCATTAGAAAGAGTATATGATGTTTCATCATTAGTTAATATTCTTTTTAAAAATAAATTTGCTAAAAATGGTTTTTCTCTTATTACTTTATTAGCTTTTAAAAAACAAAATGCATATTTAATTTTAAACCCTATAAAAATGAATGTTAATAGTAAAATTAATGTAAAACAAAATAAAATTTTTTATATATTTAAAAATAAAAATAAAGAATTAAATATTAAATCAACATATGAAATTTTACGTTTTTTTAAATCAATTACTTTAAATGTAAAAATTATAATACCTACAGAATGTAAATATCAAAATAAAAATTTTATATTTAAACCCATTGAAGAAATAGGAGATTATATTAAAAATGATGATAATATCATAAATCAAAATAATATTATAAATAAAATTTCAAAATTAGAAAAAATTAATTTATTTAAAAGAAAAACAACAAATAAGGAAAAATATGTTTAATTTTTCATTTAATATGTATGGAGCTGGAACTATGATATTATTATTTTTAATTTCTTTCATTTTTAATTGAGTTATAAAAGTAAATTATAAAAATAAATATAGAAATTGAAATATTGATTTTAAAACAAGCTCTATTAAAATAGGGAAAAATTATTTAGAAATAAATAAAAAAAATGCACATTTTAAAATATCTAGTTCAAATTTTTGAAAAAATAATTTTGAAAATAAAACTATCATTCTAGAAAAACAAGATTTTTATGGTAATTCTCTATATTCTCTTCAAGACATTATTTTTAAAGCAGTTATATTAGTTAATCAAAATAAATGAATTGTAAAAAATCAAATATTTTTTAAAATTATTTTATTTTTATTTATGAATTTATTAATTATTTCATCTATAATGAATTTTTTGTTTGGTGTTATTATAAGTGTTATTATTTTTGTTTTTTTGTGTTTAATTGAACATATAACAATGTTTAAATATCTAAAAAAAATAAATAATCAAACAATATGACTTTTACAAAAACAAGCAATTAATAAAAAAGATGCTATTAAAAGTTTTAAATTAAATAAATATTATTGAATAGATAAATATATTAGTATATTTTCAGAATCTTGAATATCAGGTTTTGTGTTATTTAAAAAATGAGGTAATGATAATGAGTAAAAGAAAACATCAAGAAGAAATATTAATTAATATATATAACTTTAATAAAGAAAAAATAAAAGAACTAAAAAATTCTGAAATAGAAATGCTTTTATTAAAAAAACAAAAAGAAGAAATTGCAATTTCAAAAAATCCTAATAAATTTTGACATATAAAAGGAATGCCAGTACCAAAAGAAATTAAACCAAAAACTAATAAAATTTATGGTTTTTTAATAATATGTGCATTATTTTTAGTATTAATAGGCTTTTTAGTTATGTTTACAATTTTGGCATTTCTAAATAATTAAGGAGTAAAAATGTTTAATGAAAAAAATTCAAAACAAATAAATAAAAAAATTACTTGAAAAAGAGCTATTCAAGAAGGTGTGAAATTATTACACAAAAATAAAATAGCAAGCATGGAATTATATGATGCAATTTTAGAATCAACTAAAAAAAATGGTGCATACTGAATTTTAGAAAGAGGAATTGCACTTGCTCATGCACCAATTGGTAATTATAATAAAAAACCAGGAGTATCATTAATATGATTAAAAAATGAAATTCAATTTAATGATGAAAAAAAATATGCAAAATTAATTATTACACTTTCAGCAGTTGATTCAAATTCACATATTAAATATATAAAAGAATTTGGAAATATTTTTACTAACAAAAATTTAAAAAGAAAATTATTAGATTCTAAATCACTTAAAGATTTTTTAAAACATTATAAAAAGAAAGGAGGTGATGTTGATAATTAAAGCTGTTTGTGGTTCAGGATTAGGTTCTTCTTTATTGGTTGAAATGAATATTAAAGCTGTTTTAGAAGAACATAATATTGATTATGATTCGGTAGAACACACAAATATAAGTTCTTTTTCAAAAGATGGTGTTGATTTTGTTGTTTGTGGTATTGATGTAGCTCCTGCTCTTGATATTGATGAAAACAAAAAAATTATTTTAAAAAATATTCTTTCAAAAGAAGAACTTACAAAAAAATTAAAAGAAAAAATTAAGTTTTAAGAAAGGAGAAATGATGTGATTTTTATATTTTATTAAAGATTTAGTTGCTGTTCCAGCAATATTGGTTGGAATATTCACAATGATTGGAGCTTTAATCCAAAGAAAAACTTTTTCAAAAACAATAGTATCTGTTTTTAAAGTAATAATTGGATTTCTAATTATGGGTGGTGGTGCCGGAGTACTTGTTGGTTCATTGAATAAATTTCAACCAGTTTTCCAAGCTACATATGGTTTATCTGGCGTTATCCCAAATAATGATGGATTAGCAGGTGCAATGGTTGGTGCATTACCTTCAATTGTTTCTTTAGCTTCAATAATAATGATCTTAGGAATGATAATGAATCTAGTATTAGCAACATTTTCAAGATTTAAATATGTTTATTTATCAGGACATGTTTTATATTATATGTCAATTTCATTAGCATTAATAATGTATACATCTGGTATGGATTTTGAAAATAGTTCTAGTGATTATGCTATATCTGTTATTTCAGGTGCTTCAATAATGGGACTTTATATGGTTATTTCACCAGCAACTCAACAAAGATACATGAAAGAAATTGTTGGTAATAATGAAATAGCTTTAGGACATACTGGTGGATTTGGTTATGCTTTTTCAGGTTTTTTAGGAGAAACAATATCTAAATTTTCTAAGAAAAAACTTTTATCAACTGAAGAAATTAAGTTTCCTAAATCATTATATTTTTTTAGAAATACATTAGTATCAATTTCTATAACGGTTATGATATTTTATATGTTTGCATTTATTCCTGGTGGAATAATGTTTGAACTTGGTAAATCAAAATTTGCTGAAGGAACTGATGCTTTTAATGTTCTTAATGCAAATAATTGACTTGTAACAATGTTGGTTTCTGCTTTTACATTTACAGCAGGAATCGAAATTATTTTAATAGGTGTTAGATTATTTGTTGGAGAATTAGTTCCAATGTTTAAAGGTATATCAGATAAAATGATTAAAAACTCAAAAGCAGCAGTTGATTGTCCTGTAGTATTTCCTTACGCTCCAAATGCTGTTTTAATTGGATTTATATCTTCATTTGCAGGAGGATTAATCGGAATGGCTATAACAATTGGTTTAAGTTCTTCTGGAGCTCTTGCAGCAGTTATTTTACCTGGACTTGTTCCACACTTTTTCTTAGGTGCTACTGGTGGTGTTTTTGGAAATATTAAAGGCGGAATTAAAGGAGCTATTTTAGGTCCTTTATTAGTTGGTATTTTCATTACATTTGTACCCACATTTTTCATTTGAGGAAATTGAGTACCAATTAGTTCATCGAGCTTAGAAGAATTAGCAAAAGAAGCTGGTAAATCAACAGAAGCAATAAAAGGATTAAACTGAGGAGACACTGATTATGCAGTTGGTAATGTTTATGGTCTTTTCGGAAAAATAAGTAAATGAGTTTTATTTGTAGTTTCGTTATTAGCTTATGGTGCAGTTCTTATAGATGGTATTATTGCAAGAAAAAAAAGGATAGGTCCTTATTCATATCTAAAAGAATAAAAAATATAATATTAAAATGTTGACTTTTTAAAGTCATTAAAATACATTGTGTTTTTAAAACATAATGTATTTTTTTTATCTTATAAAATGAATACAAATTTTTCTTTTTTAATATTATAAAATAATTTAAAAATTTTTTAATTTGATAAAATTTAAAGTGTTAAAAAAAATAATTATAAGATATCTTTTACTTAAAATTCAAGCCAAAGAAATTGGTATTAATGAAAAATTACCTTCAGAAACTCAATTAAAAATTAAATTTAATTGTAATCGCCACACTGCATCAAGTGCTTTAAAAGAATTAACTAAAAAAGGTTTATTAAAATTTAAAAAAGGTGTTGGTCATTTTTTAATAAAAAATTATAAACAAATTACAGATATTAGTACATATGTACCATATTCATTTTTTAAACAAAAAAAATTTATTTTAGAAAAAATTCCAATTAGACTTTTAGCAATTTTTGATTTTTCAAGTTATAAACCAAAAATTGTTAGTGATTTTTATATTAACAACATTCACAATGCAACACAATATATTTTTATTAATAAAAATGTTTTAAAAAAAATAGAAAATAATGTTAATTATAATGATTTTTTTAAATTTTTAGGTTATCATGATATCACAATTTTTGATTTAAAAAAAGAAATTTCATTTATTAATAATGAAAAAACAAATCTTAATATTAAAGATGATTTTATCACTGTCTTAAAAATTGTTCTTAATGATGAAAATAATAACAAAATAGCAACATTTTATAACTTATTTAGTAATAGATATTTTATGGTAAAAAAAGAAATTATTTCAATATAAACTGGTATAGACTACTAATTTTTTATATTTTTAAATAGTTAAAATTTAATTATGGCAATAAAAATATTAGTAATTGGAAGTATTAACATTGATGAAGTAAATTATATTAAAAAATTTCCTTTAATAGGTGAAACTATTGTTGTTGATGAATTTTTTGAATTTCATGGTGGTAAAGGTGCAAATCAAGCAGTAGCAACTAGAAGACTTATTAATGAAAAAAAACATGAAGTTTTTTTATTTGCAAAAGTAGGAAATGATGATTATGGTGATAAAGCAATTAAAAACTTAAAAAAAGATAACATAAATACTCAATATGTTTTTAAAAGTAAAACAAAACCAACTGGAAAAGCAATAATTCTTATTTCTTATCTTGAAAAAGATAATAAAATTATTATAAATAAAGGTGCTAATGAAGATTTTGGAGATAATGATTTAAATAATTTAGAAGAAGCAATTAAAGAATGTGACATTATTGTTATGCAACTTGAGGTAAATGAATTTCTTATTGAAAATGCATTAAAAATTGCTAAAAAAAATAAAAAAATTGTTATTATGAACCCTTCACCTGCCACAACTTTTAATAACAAATGATTTCCTTTTATTGATTATTTTATTCCTAATGAATCAGAACTTGAAAATATTTCAAATCAAAAACTTAAAAATATTTCTGAAATTGAAAGTGCACTTCAAGAACTACGTAAAAAAGGACTTAAAAATGCAATAGTTACTCTTGGAGATGCTGGTGTTTATTTATCACTTGAAAATGAAAAAAAATGACTTGAAGCAAAAAAAACAAAAATAGTTGATACTACAGCAGCAGGAGATACTTTTATTGGTGGTTTTATTGCTTTTTGTTTATTAAAAAATGATTCTAATACAAAAATAACAAAAATGATGAACAATGTTCTTGTTGCAGCAGCTCTAACTGTTTCAAAAAGAGGAGCACAAAAATCAATTCCAACGTGAAAGGAGGTAATTCGTGAAAAAAACAAATCTTATTAATTCACAAATTTCAAGTCTAATTGCAAATTTAGGTCATACTGATTATATTTGTATTAGTGATGCTGGATTACCAGTTCCAAAAAATATTAACAAAATTGATCTTGCAATAAAGTTGGGTTTACCAAAGTTTTGAGATGTTTTAAAAGTTGTTAAAGATGAAGCAAAATTTGAAAAAGCTTTTGTTGCAAAAGAAATTGTTGATATATTTCCTGATTTTGTTAAAAAAACACAAGAAATTTTAGGAAAAGATTGTGTTGTTGAATTAATAACACATCAAAATTTTAAAAAAATGATTTTAGAAACAAAAGGTGTAATAAGAACTGGACATAATCAATGATATCACAATATTATTTTACAGTCAGGAGTAACTTTTTAATGAACAACGTTGCACTTGAAGCAAATAACATGAAAATGATTTTTGATGGTGTTGTTGCCTTAAATAAAGTAAATATTAAAATTTACAAAGGTGAAGCTATGGCACTAGTTGGTGAAAATGGTGCTGGAAAATCAACTTTAATTAAATGTATTTCAGGTATTAATAAACCAAATGAAGGAAAAATTAAAATGTTTGGAAAAAAACAAAATTTTTCAAATGTTCATGAAGCAATTACCTCTGGTATTGGGGTTGTTCATCAAGAACTTAAATTATGTGAAAATATGTCTATAGCAGAAAATATTTTTTTAGGAAGATGAAAAAAAACTAGAAAAATTATAAATTATAAAAAAATGTATCAAGAATCTAAAAAATATTTAAAAATGATTGGAATTAATTTAGATCCAAAATTAAAAGTTAGTGAACTTTCAATTGCAAAACAACAAATGGTTGAAATAGCTAAAGTTCTTTCTCTTGGAGCAAAAATTATAATCTTAGATGAACCAACTGATACATTATCTAATATTGAAGCAAATCAACTTTTTAAAGTTTTAGAAAAACTTAAAAAGAAAAAAATCGCTATTTTATATGTAACACATAGAATGAAAGAAATTAAAAAAATTTGTGAAAGATATACTATTTTAAAAGATGGTCTTTTTATAAAAAGTGGTTTTGTTAAAGATATTTCTATAAATAAAATTATTGAGAATATGATTGGTCGTAAAATAGAAGAACAATTTCCAAAACAAAAATTTAAAAAAGATAAATGTGTAATGGAAATTAAAAATTTATCTAGTGAAATACTTTTTAATGTTAACCTCAAAATTTATAATGGTGAAATTCTTGGTATTGCTGGTCTTGTGGGTTCAAAGAGAACAGAATTTGCAAAAACTATTGTAGGTTTAATGAATTATAATTTTGGTAAAATTTTTTATAAAAATAAAATTCTAAAAAAAATTAAAACCAAAAAAATGATTGAAAATGGAATTTATTATGTAACAGAAAATAGAAAAAAAGATGGTCTTTTTCTTAATTTGGATGTATCTCATAATGTAATAATTTCTAATATAAATAAAGTTTTAAATAAAATGAAAATTATTAGTACTAAAAAAATTAAAAATTCTACACATTTAGCAAGAAAAAAACTTAATATTAAATTTAATAATATTGATGATAAACCCCTTTCTTTAAGTGGGGGAAATCAACAAAAACTTCTTTTAGCTAAAGCTTTATTTACAAATCCACAAATTTTAATACTCGATGAACCAACAAGAGGTGTTGATGTTGGTTCAAGAAAAGAAATTTATAATATTATTAATGATTTTGCTACACAAGGAAAAGCAGTTGTTGTTATTTCATCTGAACTACCTGAAATTATAGGAATTAGTAATAGAGTAGCTGTTTTTAATAACGGTTATCTTAGGGGAATATTAAATAAAAAAGAAATATCAGAGAAAGAAATTATGAATTTAGCAATTCTAGAAAATTAAGGATTGAAAATGAAAAAAAATAATGAAAATACAAAAAAATTTATTGAAAATGAAATTAATGAACTTGAAATTATTAAAAAAAATAAAATTAATAATTTACAAGATGATCTTCATAATTATGCAATTGCTAAACAAGAAAAAAATTTTTTTTGACAAAAAAAAGAATCCAATCTAGAAAAAATTAATTTTAAAAAAGAAAAAGTAAAAACAAAAATAAAAAAAATTGAAAAACAATATGAATCTTCAATTAAAAAAATTAAAAAAAATGAAAGTGAAAATTTTTACAAAATTTATATGACTCAATTTTTTCGTCGTCTAGGTTTAATTAAATTAATTAATAGTATTTTAAAAATAATTAATGAAAATAAACTTATGATAATAGTTTTTATAATATCTATAATTGCTGCTTCAATTAAACCAGTTTTTTTTACAAAATATAATATTTTTAATAACATTCTTAAAAATAATGTAACAATTGGAATAATGGCAATTGGAATGACTTTTGTTATTATTTCAAAAGGTATTGATTTATCTGTTGGATCAATTCTTGGGTTTGCTGGAATGATTAGTATGGGTTTACTTCTTGATGGAACACCAACAATATTAGCGTTTTTAATTGGAATTTTAATTGCTATAACACTAGGTTTTGTTCAAGGAATTTTAGTATCTTATATTAAACTTCCTCCTTTTATTGTTACTCTTGTTGGTTTACTTGCGATTCGTGGTGGTGTTTATATTTATGCAGAAGGTTCTCCAAAAACTGATGTCGGAAATAAAACTTTTGATTTTTTAAATAACACCAATTTATTAGGTCTTCCAATTATTGTGATTTTATTTTTATCATTAACATTTATAGGAATGTTTGTTCTAAAGTATTTATCTTTTGGAAGAAAAGTTTATAGTGTTGGTGATAATGTTGAAGCAGCGCAACTTTCTGGAATTAATACAAAAAAAATTATTACTATTTGTTATTTAATTTCAGGATTAACTGCCGGAATTGCTGCGTTTGTATTTTCTTCAAGAATTTCATCTGCAGGACCAACTTCCGGAAATGCTTATGAACTTGAAGTAATTGCAGCTGTTGTGTTGGGTGGAACATCATTATCAGGTGGGAAAGGAGGTGTTGGGAAAACATTTTTAGGCTGATTAGTAATAAGTATTCTTTCTAATGCTTTGATTTTATTGGGATTTGATTCTAATTATCAACTAGTTTTTAAGGGACTTGTAATTTTATTGGCTGTAATTTTAGATAAAAATTTTGCATTTCTTGCAAAATTAAAAAAATGAAAAAATAAATTATTTTAAAAGGAGAAAAATGAAAAAATTATTTTTAATTAGTGGAGCATTTGCTTCAATAATTGGACCAGTTGCAACCGTTGTTGCTTGTGGTGATGAAGATGAAAAAGATGAAAAGAAAATTGCGATGATTTTATCAACCAAAAACAATCCTTTTTTTCAACAATTAGCTAAAGGTGCTGAAGATGAAGCTAAAAAACAAGGATATAAACTTAAAGTTTATGTTTCTAATAATGATCAAGCAGAAGAAACCAAAAAAATTGATCTTGCAATATCAGAAGGTTATAAAACTTTAATACTTAATGGTCTTGATGCAAGACAATCTGCTGCAAATGCAAAAAAAGCTATTGATGCTGGTATCAAAGTAATTGCAGTAGATCGTCCACTAAGTGAAGAAGCAAAAGTTTGAACTACTGTTTCCTCTAATAATATAGGTGGTGCTAAAAAATTAGCAAAAAAAGTATTTGACTTATTTAAAACTGCTAGTTTAAACAACATCAAAATGTTACACTTACAAGGAATTGCGGGTGAACAAAATGGAATTGATAGATGAAATGGTTTTAAACAAGCTCAAAATGAAGAAACTTCATTCACAATAAATCAAATATATGAACAACGTGCTAATTATGATCGTACAGAGGGAAATACTAAAACAGGAACTGCAATGACAAATGATGATTCAATAAAATTAATTAATGCAGATAATGATGAAATGGCACTTGGCGCTATTGCAAGTCTTGGTTCTAAAGTTGGAATAACAACATCAAAAATAATTGTTACTGGTTTTGATGGAACAGCAGATGCTATTGCCTCAGTAAATACTGATAAAATGTTTGGAACAGTTAAACAAAATCCTTTAAAATTAGGAAAAAAATCAATTCAAGCAGCAATTGAAGCACTTGGTGACAAAGATTTTGAAGATATTCAAAAAAATGAAAAATTATTAGTTGAAACAACAGTAATTACAAAAGAAAATGTAGGTGATTTTTTAACTTAAATAATTCTTTATATTTAATAATAAAAAATTATTATTGTTTTTAATACAAATAAAAATTATATTTTTAATAAAATATTAATG
>CAKNAO010000013.1 GCA_929200685.1 uncultured bacterium
TTATTAATATTTGCTAAATAATTAATTTTTTTTCTTAATTTTTTAGTAGGAAAAGGTAATTCATCTTGTGCATGAGCTCATATTAAAGTTAATCAATTAACAAACATTTTATAAATATCCATCCATTCTTTAATATAAGCACTATATTTATCTAAAGAATTGTATGCATTTAAAAAGATTTTTTCTTCTTCTTTAGAAAGTTCTTGAGATTCAATGTAATAAGCAAGATCAAAATGTTTATCACCCATTGTTGCATATTCTCAATCAACTAACCAAATTTTTCCATTTTTGTCTTTTATTATATTAGATCATCAAAAATCATTATGACAAGGATTTATTTTATTCATTTTTGTTATTAAATTATTCATTTTTTTTCAATAAAGATCTACCTCTTTAATTTTTAAGTATTTTTCATGAATAATTTTTATATAAGCATTAACTCTTTGGCGTAAATTATTTTTAGGTAACTTAATTTTTGATTTATGCAAGATTCTCATATTAATGGCTAATTTTTTTAAATCTTTATGTGAAGGTTTTTTTAGTATTTTACCTTCTATTAATTTTCAAGTTATTTTTTTTTGATTATTATCAATTAAATTTGGCACAAAATTAAAAATATTTAAAACTTTATAATCTATTTTATGATTAAAACCAGTATAAGTTTTTTCAATAATTAAATTATTATTTTCAATTACTTTTTTTTTGTTTGTATATCCTAATTTAATATTTTTTTTCATAATATATTAGATTATATATTTTTTAGATAATTTATTTTTTAAAATTGTTATAAAAAAATAATTTTAAAATTAATCAATAAATTATAATAAGTTTAAAGTATGAAAAATAAACCTTATTTTAAAAAATTTAGAAAAAAGTTTATCCTAGGAGTAGGTACCATTTCAACTCTTGCTGTTCCTATTGCTACTACTATTTCTTGTGGTTCATTATTAGGGAGTTGGGGTTCTGATTCTGAAGGAAAGTATGATTCTGTAAATGATAAAAAAATAGTTATTCAAACAACTTGAAGTACTGGTGGAAGACAACTTGAAGCTTTAAGGCAAGTTGTTCAAAATTACAATAATACTGAAAAAAGTAAATCAGGATTTATGAAAGTAGTAATTGAAAAAGTTCAAGGTGGTTATGGCACAGTTGCAAAACAAGCAATTACTAAAATTCAATCAAAAGATACTAGAACATTACCAAATCTTTATATTGATTATCCAGGTTCTGTTGGTATGATCAATCCTTATGGAATGGCATATGATGTTTCTGATGTTATTAAAAAAGAATGATTTGAAGAAATTTTTTTAAAAGAAAATGATAATATTTCTGGTGTTAAAAAAGGTGGAATTTATTCTGTTCCATTAGCAAAATCTACACAAGCACTTATTTATAATAAACCACTTCTTAAATGAATGATTGAAAAAATGCAATTAGTAGGTTTAAGTTTTCAAATTCCTAATTCTGGAACATTAAAAGAAATAATGGATCATTCAATTTCTTCATTCGATAGAAGTGCAATTAAAAAACAATGAGGAAAATTAAAAAGTAATGCAAATGTTAGTAAAATAAAATTAAGTAATGATGTTTTTTCAAATTATCACTCATTATTTGATTTTATTAATAAAGTTCAAGTTTTATTTGAAAATCCTGGTAGAGGAAATATATTAGGTTTTGATTCAATTACTAATTTTGTGTACTTAATGTCAAGTTTGATGACACAAAATCAAGAATCTAAATTTTTATTTTCTAAAAATAAAAAAACTTCTTGAGTTGATTATAATTTCTTAAAAAAAGGTTCTAAAGAACAAGAATTATTTCAAAAAATTTATGGCGATTATATTAAACCTAGTTTAGATACAAATGCATTATGAGTTGGTGATGGTGGTGAATATGGATCTAATCGTCTTAAAAAACATCAAATGGCAATTTCAGTTGGTTCTACAGCTGGATTACATTATTCATATTCAGGTAATAGTGTTTCTGAAGATTTAAATAAACAAGAAGTTGGGTTTCAATTACCAATTAACAAATTTAAATCTACAATTGAATTAGTCAATGGTAAAGAACTTGATTGAAATAATGTAAATGCAATTATTCAACAAGGCCCTTCATTTAATACCATTCATATAAACGAAGAAGAAAATAGAGCAACTAAAAGATTTTTAAAATGATTTTATAGAAATAAAACTGCATTGATGGAAGAAAAAATACCTGTTGATTATTTTTCTTCAAGATCAGCATATGTTGTCCCTCTAAAAGGTTCATTTGAAGATAATTCTGTTATTTATAATGAAATTGCTTCAAAAACTTTTTCATCTTTAAAAGGTTCTTCACTAGGAGTTAAAGCTTCTTATGATGCAATTAAAAGAGAAATAGAAAATCAAAAAAATTCAAAGAAAAATTCTAGTTTTGTTTTTACACCAGTAGATGGCTTAACTTCTTCAATGAGAACAATGATTGATTCTCAAATATCTGCTTCAAGAAATTCAAAATTAAATGGAAATCAACCATATGATAAAGGAACAATTTGACTTAATCTTAGAAGACAAGCAATCATAGATCAAATAATTCCTGATGATGGTACATTATCTACTAAATATATTTATCCAAATATGTTAAAAAGAAATTTTTCTGATATTAATTGAGAAAAATTTTCACATATTGATGGTGTGATAGAAAAATGAACTGATGGTGATACTCCAGTTATTAAAGTTACATCTAATTCAGGTCATAGTAGTACTAAAGAATTTAAACCAGGTCAATTTTTAAGTATAAGAGTTGCTGCAATTGATACTCCAGAATCTAATGTTAAATTAGGAGATATGAAATTTAAATTCCCAGATGGTAAAGGTGGATTTAAATATGATATTTTAGATGATAAAATAATGGGTGAAATAATTGAAAAATATGAAAATTTAGGAAAACCATTGTATTCAAAATATCGTTATTCTGATACAACAACTTTTTATAATAAATTAAGTGTAAATCCAAAACAAGAACATAATTATTGAAGAAATATTTGAGTGGATATAAAAAATGGTGAAGATTATCAAGAAATAGAAGATGAAGAAGATAGAACTTTTAATTTTAGGAAAGTTGAATTTACTAAAGATAAAAAAAAGTATAAATTAGTTTCAGAATCTGCATTAAGAGAGGGAAGATGAGGTTATAAAGCAACAAAATTTGGTGAAAATTCATTACCAAAAGGAAGTAAAGTTAGAATAGCAACAAATGGTGCTCGATCTTATAGAAGAGTTGTTGGTTCAATTTTTTATGGAGAAAATTTAGGGAAAAATTATGCAGTTGAAATTATTAAATCCGGAAAAACAATGCCGTCTTTAACAAATCCTGCAGAAGTTTTAAATAAAAACTCAATTATGTGACATTTAGGTCAAGTAATAGCAGATTCATTTAATTATGTTCTTGAAAATCCAATTGGGTTATTCAAAAAACAAGAAGGATATTCAACAATTGCCGAATTTTTAAGTGATACACTTTTAACTCATGGTTCTACTGATTATAGTGCTCTACTTAAAACTAAAAAGGACAAAAAATTTGGTACAGTCTATGATTATATGAGAATTAGAAAACCAAATCTAAGTTTATATAGAAAAAAAATAAATAATAATGTAGTAAATGGAGGTGGTTAGTTAAAATGAAATTAGAAAAATTAGAAAAAAAAGATATTGAGAAAAAATTATTTATAGTCAATAAAGCTAAAAAAAGTTATGCTAAAAAATTAGGTACAAATGCAATTGAAATAAAAAATTTAATAGTTGATTTTGGTGAATCAATTGCTGTTAATAATGTTTCTTGAGCAATTAAAAAAGGTGAATTAGTTACTTTACTTGGACCATCAGGTTGTGGAAAAACTACTACTCTTAATGCAATTGCTGGTCTTTTAACTCCAACATCTGGTCAAATATTTTTTAATGGTAAAGATGTTACAAAACTTTCTCCTCAAGAAAGAAATTTAGGACTTGTTTTTCAAAATTATGCTCTTTATCCTCATATGAATGTTTATAAAAATATTGCTTTTCCATTAATTAATGATAAAGATTGAAAAAAATCAATTTTTAAAAAAAATAAAATTAATAAATTAGAAAATGAAATAGTTAAATATAAAAGAAGTGGTAAAATTTCTAATAAAGAAATTGAAATCTTAAGAGCTAAATTTTTTGATATGTATGATGTTGAAAGAGAAACTAAAACATATTTAAATAATTTATTAATAGAATGAAATTCTGGAGTGGACAAAATTAATTCTGAATTAAATTCTGCAAAACCAACTAAAGATTTAAGACTTTCAACTTTTGCTAAAAAAATTCTACTTGATCTTTTAAAAATTAAAAATAAAAGAAAAGAATTTATTAAATTAAATAAAGAAAATAAAAGTGAAAAAAAATATATTAATCAAATTCAAAATTTTAAAAATCAAATTAAAGATTTGAATAAAAAATATGATGAAGGAAGAAAATTAATTTTTGATCAAGAAAAGAAAAAAATTCAAAATATTAAAGATAGACTTAAAAAAGCAAAATTAGAAAAAAAAGAATCTAATTTTGTGAAAAAAATTAAAAAAGCAAAAGAAAGATTTTATAAACTTCCAAAAATTGCAAAATTTGATTTTTTAAATTATCAAAAAAGTCTTGTAGAAAAATTACCTAAAGAAATTAAATTAACAAAAGAAGATTTAAAAATAATTCAAGAAAATAAAAAGAAAATTATTAAAGTAAAAGTTGCCATTCATAAAGAAGTAATGGCAGTTGCTGAAAAAGTTGGAATTGTTAAAAATCTTAAGAAAAAACCTACTAAACTTTCTGGTGGACAACAACAACGTGTTGCAATTGCAAGAGCAATTGTTAGAAAACCTAAAGTTTTATTAATGGATGAACCTCTTTCAAATCTTGATGCTAAATTAAGAATTGCAACAAGAGAATGAATTAAAAGTATTCAAAAAGAACTTGGTATTACAACAATATTTGTTACTCATGATCAAGAAGAAGCTATGGCTATTTCTGATAAAGTTGTTTTAATGGATTTTGGTAATGTTCAACAAATTGGTACTCCAATGGATTTATATGAAAAACCTACTAATGAATTTGTGGCTAAATTTCTTGGTATGCCTGAAATGAAAACTTTTGATGGAAAAATTAATGAAAATGGTGAATTAACTTATAATTCAAAATTAATTGGAAAATCTAAAAAACTTAAAAACAAAGATGTTATTTTTGGTTCTCGTGCTGAACATCTTCGAGAACTTTCAAAAGATGGTTTTTTAGCAAAAATAATTCATTTAGATTTTCTTGGTAGAGAAACACTTGCTACTTTAAAACATGAAAATGAAAAACAATTTAAAATGTTTTTAACTAAAAAGAAAATTTATAAAATTGGTGAAAAAATTTATTTTGGTTTTCCAAAAGATAGTGTTTATATATTTGATAAAAAAACTAAAGAAAGAGTGGGTGTTATTTAATGTATTTTTTTAAAAAAAGACTTGTTGAAGATTCAAATAAAAAAGAAGTTGATTTAGCAATTGTTAATAAAGAAACAAAATGATGAAAACCATTATTATTAATGGGGCCTACATTAATTTTAATTTTATTGTTTACTATTATTCCATTTTTGGCAGCAGCAACTGATGCTTTCCAAACTACGCCTGATAGAAATGACCCTTTAAAAAGAGTTGCTAGTTTTGAACAATTTTCATTTTTATTTCGTGATCCTGCATTTCATAAAGCTTTGTCTAATTCTCTTTTATATGCATTTATTTCAGTTCCATTAACAATGTTCATTGCTATAATAATTTCTGCTGCATTATCTAATTTATTAAGAAAGACATTAAAAGGATTTTTCCAGACTTTATTTTTCTTACCATATATTACTTCGACTGTTGCTATTGGATTGGCATTTGCCTATTTATTTGATGCTGATACTGGACTTTTAAATAAAATATTAGGTCAAAGAGTTCCTTGACTTACAGAACCAGAAGGAAATTCAGCTTTAAAAGCTATGCTTATTTATGGTGTTTGAAGAGGAATTGCATTTAATGTTTTAATTTATACATCAGCAATGCTTAGTGTAGATAGAAAACTATATAAATCAGCTTCTATTGATGGAGCAGGACCAATAAAACAATTTTTTGCAATTACTTTACCTTCTATTTCAAGAACTACTACTTTTTTGTTAACAATTGGTGTAATTGGAGCAATTAAAGTTTTTCCATTAGCATTATTTAAAAATAATCCTCAAGATGCTTTGGATAATGGTGGTTCTACACTTTTAATTTATATATATGCAAAGTTACAAGTTTCACATAATTATATGTTGGCTGGTGCAGCATCATTAATGATTCTTGTAGTTTCTATTTTATTTTCATTTTCAGTTAGAAAAGGATTAAGTTTAACTATTAATTTAGTTAACATGTGAAAGGAGAAAAATGTTGAAAATAAAATTAAAGCTTCAAGAAAAGTTTTCTAAATTTAAATTAAATAAAAATTCAGAAAAAGTTTCAATGCAAGTATCTACTTCTTCTATTTTATGAATTATTATTTCTAGTTTATTAAAAATATTTATTTTGGTTTTTTTTGGATTATTAGTACTTTTTCCATTTTATTATATGATTTCAACTTCATTAATGACTAATGAAGAAGTTATTGACACAGCTAAAACTCATTTATTACCTCAAGAAGCACAATGAAAAAATTATTCTAATGCTTTTGCTGAAGGTTATTGAATTGCTATATTTGTTTCATTTTTAATAGCAACTATTACAATCTTTTTAAAAACAATTGTTACTATTTTATTAGGATATGCTTTTTCAATTAGAAAACATAAAGGCAAAAAGATTCTTTGAGCATTCTTTTTATCATTAATGATGTTACCAGAGATTGCTTTACTTTCTGGACAATATCAAATGATTGTTAAACTTGAATGACATTATGGAAATTCAGTATTATTAGGACTATTTGTTCCATTTATAGCTTCTGTTTTTTCAGCTATAATGTTTAAAAATTCATTTGAAGCAATTCCAGATCAAATGAAAGAATCATCAATGATTGATGGTGCAAGTGGAATTATTTATTTTTTAAAAGTTGCTATTCCAATGGTTAAAACAACAATATTAACAGTAATTGTATTAACAGCATTTGCTTCTTGAAATTCATATATGTGACCAGCACTTCTTTTACAAGGTAAAAAAATTCAAACAATTCCTACATGAGTGTTTACAACTGGTAAAAATGCTGATGATGAGTTAATAATCCCTATTAGAATGGCAGGAACAGTAATAGCAATCTTGCCTATGTTTTTTGTTTATTTTGGATTTAGAAGAAAAATTATGCAAGCAATTTCAAGGCAAGGAATTGCAACCAAAGGATAAGTTGGTAAATTATGGGTTGAAAATGAAAAATATTTAAAATAACTTCACTAACAGTTTTAGGATTAGGAACAATAACAACTATAATTGTTGGTTTTGTTATTGCTAATAAAGTTGATGAAAAAAATGCTCCTCCAATAAATGAAAAATCTTTAGAATATGAAGGTTTTGGACATGATCTTGATGATATTTCTATTGAACAAATTAAGGTTTTAGCCAATACCAACAGTTCTTTATTTACAAAACCATCTGATATAACAGTTCTTACTAAAGAAAAAGTTTCAAAATGAAAAATTGACATTCCTGGAGTAACTTTTGCTTTAAAAGATAAAGTTGATGGTTCTTCTTCTTGAGCTTTTAATGATGAAGAAGGTTCTCTTTCATATGATATTGTTGCTTCAAAAGGTTCAAAAAATAGAATTTTTAATGTTGTTTTTGCTCCTGGTAGTTTTTTATCAACAAATATGATAAAAATTCGAAATTGAACCCAATTATCTAGTGATGGAAGAAAAGCAAGGTATCCTAGTCAAAGAATTAATCTTCAAAAAATTTTATTTGATAATGATGATTCAAGATTGTTTCAAAATCTTAAACCTATTGAAATTAAAAAACCTAATAAGGCTACTATAAATTCAAACTTCAAGAAATTAAATTTTGTTTCTAATTTAAATAAAGAACTTGTTGAATTAGAAATTACTAAGTGAGATATAAGTGTTTGAACTTTAAGAAAAAGAGGACAAGAACCAAAACCATATGGTAAATTAACAATTGGAATTAAATTTACATATAATTCAAATAATATAGTTTATACAATTTTTGAATTACCATTTTTAAAAACACCAAATTCTTCTTAAAATTAAAAAATAAATTAATCTAATTTATTTTTTTTATTATATATTTTTAGTTGTTTTTGAGTTTCTTCAATTATTTTATTAGTTAAATTTCAATCAATATTAATTTTAGCACCAGAGGCTCTTTGATGACCACCACCACCAAATTTTTTAGCAATTTCATTCACTGGTAATCCTGATGATCTAAATTCTATTCTAATAAAATTTTTCTCTTTATATTCAATGAAAAATATTCATGCTCCAGAATTTTCAATGTTACTTATTAAATTAACTTTAGCACAATCTTCTGGTTTAATATTTAATTTTTGTTGATCTTTATGTTTTCATTTTAAATATGCTACTCCATTTTTTAATTTGTAATTGTTTAATGTAAATTTTTGAATATTAAGATCTTTTTGAGTTTTTTTATTCATAGATTTATATAATTCATCAAGTTCATTATTTTCAATTTTTTTCAATAATTGACTAGCAATTTCAAGAGGTCTATAATCATTTAAAGAATATTTAAAAAAACCAGTATCTGTTAATATTCCAAATAAAGCAAGAATTGCATTTTTTGAATTATATTTTACATTTAACTCTTTTGCAATGTAATAAGCTTGAATTGAACTTGCTCCTAGTGTTGAATCTTGATAAAAAATATTTGCTTTAAAATTAATTTTATTTTTATGATGATCAAAACAAATTTTATATCCAGTTTTTTGAAAAAATTCTGAACCATAAATTCTTTCTAAAATAGCATTATCACCAATTATTCCAGTTCAAGTTTTATCAATTTCTTTACCAGATATTACATCTTTAAAATCAATATTTAAAAATTTAAATCTTTCTTTTAAAAAATCTATTTCAGCAACTCATTTAATGATTTTTTTTGGAAATTTTGATTTTAAAGATTTTAATAAACCATATGAACAACTTATTGAATCACCATCAGCCATAATGTGGTGAAATAAAACTATTTTTTTAGATTCTTTTATTTTTTTTGCTATTAATTTAATTTTCAAAATAAACCTATTTTCTTAAAATCATTATATTATAAAAAATAAAATTTAATTGTCATTTTTTAGTAGCATTATGTAAGGTAAAAAACAAAAAATAATTTATTTAATTAAATATTTTGAATACTTAAATATTTTTTATTACTAAAAAATAATATTTGTTTTTTAAAATATTTATATAATGAGATTATACATGGGGTTTTATGATAAATTTCATAGAAAAAAATGACTAATAAAATAAAATGAATAGTTTCAACAATAGGTAGTGTTTTAGTTCTTAGTGGTCTTATAACTGGGGTTGTGATTGTTTTAAATCAAAATGATGACAAAACAAACAAAAAAGATAAAAATGATGATGAAAAAGATAAACCCAAAATTGTTGAAGAACAAGAAAAACTTCCAATTAATTTAAATAATATTGGTGTAATTGATGATTTTGAACCTATTGAATTAGAAAATAAAATGGGTTTATGAAAATATAAAAAATTCATTGATAAAATTTATAGTTTATCTATAGAAAAAAATGAAAATAAAATTTTTTCTAAATTAAATCTTTCAAAATTTAGAACTGCAATCAAGAGAATTTTTGGTACAACAAAAGCAGGTAATATGACAAAAACAGCAGATTTAGTTGCCAAAATCATTAATAAAAATGATCAAAAAAAGTTTGTTGTTAATTTAGGTAATAAAAATGGAGAATTAGATACTTTAGTAATTGAATTAAAAAAATTAACAAAAAAACCAACTTATGTTGAATTTATTAAATTATTTAAAAATAAATCAAATGGTATTTCATATAGAAAAAGACTTAATACTGTAATGCATTTTTTATTAGGTTATAATTATAAATTTAGATTAAAGCCTAATTTAAAATATACAATTACAACAAATGATGAACACATTCTTTCTAATGAAGAAGCACAAACAAAATATAATGAATTTATGACTGAACTAGAAAGAAGAATGGGTTCTACTCAATATGTTAATATTAGTTTAGAACATTTAATTGAATCAATTAAAACTATATTTCAATCTAATAAAAATCCTTCTAGGATTTTATTTTCTAAAGATATAATTATTCCAAATGTTGAAGGAACTAATTCTGACAATGTTGTTAAAAAATATGGTCTTTTTGGAATTGATTCATATACACCTAGAGGTAAGGGTGTTTATATTAATTCACTTGGAGATAAATTTAATGATTTAACTGATTGAATTGTAAAAGTTAAATCTATTGCTTGAAAATCTCGTCCTTCATTTAAAGATTTTGTAAATTCTTTTCCACACAGAAAAAATTTAAAATTAATAAAAAATAGATTTGTTAAAGTTTGAAAAATTGCTTTTGGTGAAAATAAAGATGCAATTAATTTTTTAAATGAAGGTATGCATAATAAATTAATAGGTTCAACAACTATTGATGTTGATTCAAAAAATCAAATTGTTGATCATAGTCAAAGTATTGCAACTATAGAACCAAGTTTAAGTTATTCACCTATTTTAGAAGATCATACAACTCTTTCTGTTTTAAAAAATAACCCTAAAATTGGTTATTGAAATTTAAAAGATTATAAAATTAAAGGTTTTTCAAATGAAGTTTTTGATAAAAAAACTAGTATGTTAGCAAAAATTCTTATTGAAACTAATGCTTCAATTATGGGTCTTAGTCAAATAAAAGGACAAAGAGCAATTGAAAAACTTGTTAATAAGTTAAATGAATTAGATTCAACTTCATCATGAAAATTTATTAGATCTGGTTATGCTGCTTATGATTCTCAAGAAACATTAGTTTCATCTTCTCCAAATGATGCAGAATTTTATGGTTTTATTTATAAAGGAAATGAATTTACAATTAAACCATTTGAAATTAATAAAAATGATGAAATTACTCAATATTATGGAAAAATTTATGAAAATCCTAAATTAATAAATGAATTTTCAGATAATAAAAGAACTGCTTTTATTAGACCTCCATTTGGTGTTCAATTTGTAAATAAAGATGGTAAAGATTTTACAGCAGTTATTGGTCATCATGATTCTTTTGGTGTTGAAAGTGGACCAAAAACTAAAGGTGGAAATATTGAAGAAGCAATTCCGGCTAATTCTGGAACTTTTCCAAACCAAGGAACTCAAGAAGTTTGAGAATCATTGCATCTTATTGATGTAATGAAATATTTTGATAGTATTGATGGTGAAAATGGTGATTTAGTGTATATGGGTAATACAAACATTAAATATGATATGACTCAAATTAATGGTCAAGGTAGACCAAGTATATTTAAACCATTAATAGATGAAGGATTTAAGCCATTAGTAAATCCTTTAGATTCAAATCATAAAACTTCTTTAGGAGAAGTTGATTATGAAAACTCTTTTGATAGAATTTTTGTAAAATCTTCTATGCTTCCAAAAAATCAAGGAGATTCTAATTGACATAATAAATTTGAAAAATATAATCTTGGTGAAATATTCACAAGAAGTTCAAACCCATTAGATCCTAATACATATATTGCTAGTCAAGATCTTGCTACTAAAAAAATTGATTCTAGTTATTGAGATTCAACTCAAGATAAACCAAAAATGAAATTTATAAAAGAATTAGTTTCTGGAAATGCTCCTATTTATGCTGAATGAGATCTTTCTCAATCAGAAATAGAAAGTTCTAGTCCAAATTGAGATACATATTTAAATAGTAGAAAAATAAATAAATTAAAAATTCCAGAAATAGAAAAAAATCCTCAAGAATTAATTGATGAAGTTTATGAAAAAATTAATAATAAACAAACTCCAGTTACTTTACCTAGTGATGATTATGATATTTCTAAAGAAG
>CAKNAO010000014.1 GCA_929200685.1 uncultured bacterium
AATTTAATAATTATTGGAGGAACAATTTCTTCAGGTAAATCTACTTTATTAGCAAGTCTTTCTAAAATTAGAAAATTTAGACCTTTTCCAGAATTAGAAGAAGATAATATAATTCAAAAAATTATATTAACTAAATTGTATGAAAAACAAAGAATACATATACCAACAATTCAATTATATTTTTTGTTATATAGATTTAAACAATATGAAGAAGCTAGTAAAAATAAAGTTACATGTGTTTTGGATAGAGGAATTTGAGAAGATTGATTTTTTGCAAAACTTTTAATGAAAAAAAATAATCCTAAAACTTATAAATATTTTAAGATTTTTTGAAAAAATTTAATTAAAGAAAAAATTAAACTATTTGGAAAACCAAATTTATACATATATTTAAAAGTTGATTGAAAAACATTTAAAAAAAGAATTTTTATTAGAGGAAGAAAAGAAGAAATTGATAATTTTGATAAAAACAAAGACTATTTTAAAAATCTTTTAGATGAATATGAAAAAAATTTTGTTTCATTATTAAAAAAATGAAATATTAAAACACTTGTTTTAAATACAAATAAATTAAATAAAGATGAAGTTCTTGAAAAAACATTGGAAGAGTTAAAAAAAATAGGAATTTAAGTTTTTATTTTAAAATTCAACTTAATATATAATTTAAATATTGTGTTAGATTTTAAAAAAATTATTAATAATTCAAAGTTAGTAAAAGAAAAACTTAAAACAAGAAATTTTGATGTTTCTATTATTGACAAAATTTTAAAATTATCAAAAGAAAGATCAAATGTTATGACTTATCTTCAAAAATTAGAGTCAAAAAAAAATTTAATTTCAAAAAATATTGGTTATAAAAAATTAAAAAATGAATCAATTGATAAAGATTTAAAAAATGTTGCCAAAATTAAAGAAGAAATTGAAAAAATTAATTCAAAAGAAAAAGAAGTTAATTTAAATATTAAAAATAAATTATTATATATTCCAAATTTACCAAATGAAAATACTCCAATTGGTAAAGATGAAAAATCCAATGTTTTAATTAAAGAATATTTTTTTCTTGGAAGAGGTAAAGTTACTAATGTTGAAGCACATTATGAAATTGCTAAAAAACTTGATATAGTTGATTTTAAAAGAGCAGTTAAATTATCAGGTTCAAGATATTGGGCTTATAAAGGTTTGGGCGCAAAACTTCTTAGAGCGCTTGAGAATTATATGTTAGATAAACATATTGAAAATAATTATATTGAGTGAAATGTTCCAATTATAGTCAAAAATAATATTTTAGAAGGTACTGGACAACTTCCAAAATTTAAAAAAGATTTATTTAAAATTGAAAATTTAAATTCATATTTAATACCAACAACAGAAGTGCCTTTAACTAATTTGTTTAATAATGAAATAATAGATTTATCAACTCCAATTGCATATACAGCATATAGTCTTTGCTTTAGATCAGAAGCAGGTTCTGGTGGTAAAGATATAAAGGGTTTAATTAGAGCTCATCAGTTTAATAAAGTTGAACTTGTTAAATTTGTTTCAAAAGAAGATCATAAATTAGAATTTATTAAAACAGTTAATGATGCTAAATCTATTTTAGAAGATTTAGAATTACCATATCAAGAAATTCAATTATGTACTGGTGATCTTGGGTTTTCAGCTGAAGAAACAATTGATTTAGAAGTTTGAATTCCTTCTGAAAAAAAATATAGAGAAATTTCTTCAATTTCTTCTTTTTCTGATTTTCAAGGAAGAAGAGCATCCATAAGATATAAAGATAAAACAAATAAAAATCAAATTGCTTATACTATTAATGGCTCAGGACTAGCAATTGATAGAACAATTGCAGCAATTCTCGAAATATATCAAAATAAAGATGGTTCAATTACTATTCCTAAAGTATTAATTCCATATATGAAATTAGAATTAATAAAATAAAAAACCTTTATTGAAATAAAGGTTTTTTAAATAATTTTAATTAATTAAAATATAAATATAGGAGCACCAATTGTAGTTCAAATAATTAAACTTAAACCAACAAAGACACATGTTACTGAAATCATTGAAGGTGCTAAAAATTTTATTTTTTCAAAAAATGGTAAATATAAATTTGTTTTTTTATAATCAGAAATATTTGTTTTATTATTTTTATTATATTGTTCAAGTTGTTTTGATTTATAATATTTTGCTTTTTTCTTTGCTTTTGAATTAAATGCAATATAAACTAAAATACCTATAATAATTAAGATTGAACCAGCAACATAATCTATTCCACCAATAGAAACAAATTTATAATCTTTCAATTTTACTCCTTATTTATTTTAATTATTTTAAATATTTTTCAATTTTTGAATTTAATGTTGAAGCTTTTGGACCAACAATGATTTGAGCATGTTTTTTTGAAATTTTCATAACAGCTACAATACCATATTTTTTAAGTTGATCTTCATTAATTTTTGAAGTGTCTTTTAAATCATATCTAAGTCTAGTAGCACAATTTGAAGTTTTAACAATATTTGTTTTTCCTCCAAGAGCTCTAACTATTGATTTAATTTCTTCATTTTTTAAAGTTGAAATTTTAGAACTTTTTGCTTTTTTATAATCACTTTTTGTGAATAATTTACTATTTTTAACTCTACCTGGAGTTGGAACATTGAATTTTTTGATATAAAATAGAAACACAAAATAATAAATAGGTGCAAAAACTAGACCTATAACATAAATTCAATATCATTCTGTTCCTTTTGCCATTGGAATCATTCCATAAATTACAGCATCAATAAATCCACCCGAAAATGTCATTCCAACATGGGCTCCAAATATATTCATTAAGAAGAATGATGTTGCTGCCATAAGACAGTGAAATCCTCAGAATAAAATAGGAGCTAGAAATACAAATGTAAATTCAATTGGTTCTGTAATTCCTGTTAAAAATGAAGTAAGTGCTGCTGGAACAATAATAGCTATTGCTTCTTTTCTATTTTGTTTTGGAGCAGCCATAATCATAGCAGCACCAGCAGCTGGTAATCCCATTTGCATAAATGAAAATTTACCTTGCATAAATCTACCAAGTTTAATTCCAAGTTCTTTTGAGAAAAAATCAAAAACAGGAAGTGTTTTTGATTCACCGCCACTCATTGTATAAGTGATTTCATTAAAATCTAAACCAGAAACTTGTATTCAAATAAAAGAATCTCCTTGAGTTTTATCACCCATTTTACTAATTAAGTCTTCTATATTTCCGGCTTTATCTCCTAGCATTGTGATTACTCCACCTGCAGTTTTAAATTTTTCAATTGATTGTGAAAAATCTCCACCTGCTGATGAATATCATAAAGGAGCATAAAATACATGGTGTAATCCAAAAGGAATTAATGCTCTTTCAACAAAACCAAAAATAAATGAATCAAGTCCTGCAACTTTACCAGATTGTTCACCAAAATATGCAAGCCCTATACCTATTCATGGTCATATTAAAAGAAATGCAAAAGCAAGAGGTATCATTAAAATAATCCCTACAAATGCTACAAATCTTTTTCCACCAAAAAATGAAATAATATTTGGAAGTTCTACTACATGGAATCTTTTGTATGCTCAAGACATAATAAGACCAACAATAATACCGCCAAATATAGATGTGTTTAATGTTGTGATACCTAATACACTAGTTTGAAGTGCAAAAAGTTTTGATTTAATTGAACTAGATAAACCACCATATAAAATTGTTGCTTCTCTATCATCTGAATTTACGGTAATAAATGGAGATTGTAAAGAAAGAAACACTAAAAATGAGGCAACACCTGCAAATACAGCAGTTCCAATATCATCAGTAAACGATATTATTATTGATATTAAAAATAATAATGGCATTCCACTAAAAATTGGACCACCAAGATTTTGAACAAATAATCCAAAAGTTTTTGCTGAAGAACCTTCGGCAGAATGAGATGCAATAGCTGCACCAATCCCTAGAAATAATCCAGCAATTGCCATTATTGAAATTGGCAACATAAATGAACCAGAAATTTTGCTTAAAAATCTTTTTATTCTTGATTCATTTGAATTATCAACATACTTTTTCTTTTTTCTAGAAAAAATTTCTTTAATAATTGTTGTAAAATTCATATTAAGTTTTCTTTTTCCTTTCTGCGTAATTTAAAAAATCACGCAAATTAATTATACTCTTAATATTTTTTTATGATTTTGTATATATAAAAAAAAATAACAATTTTGTTATTTTTTAATGAATTTAAATCCATAATCAATAGCGATTTTTTTAATGGGTTCTTTTAATTTTAATAAAATAGGATTATTTTCTCTTTTTGTGTAATATTTTATTGCACTTTCATAAACATTTTTTTCTAATGAAAGAATACTATATAAATATTCTTTTTGTATTTCAGTTTCAAAATCAGAACCTTTAAATGTTAATTTTCCATTTTTATAAATTGGCATTAAACCTTTAACAAAATGAACATTAACTTTTTTTTCATTTTCTGGAATAAGTGTCATTTTTTGAATATTTCTAATTATAGTATTTTCTTTGTTATTAATAAATCTATTATCAAATATGTATCCTTCTCATAATCTTTTGTTTGTTGCTCTTTTAAGTCCATCAATTTTAAAAGATAATAATGAATTTCCAATATTTGATTGTTTTTTTATTCCAGAATAACCACCATAAATTTTATATTTATTATATTCAGATGTATTTAATATATTTTTTAACATTGTTTTTGAATCAAGATTAAGAATTGGTTGTTTTGTAAGAAGTTCACCTTTAGTATTATTATTTGGATTAATTGTAATTAATGATTTAATTTGATCATAAGTTTTTTCACTATTTACTTTAATTCCAAAGTAATCAACTGAATCATATTCACTTAATTCAATTTCTCAATTTAAAAATAATTTTTGTTTTAAAGTTTCATTTATTAAATGAAATTCTTCATGATTATATAAATCTTGTAATTCAGTAAAAGAATCATCTTTATTAAAAAAGATTTTTTTGTATTTTTCTTTATTTATTTTGTTTTTTAAATATCTTCTTGCAATTGTGAATTTATATAATTTTTTTCTAAATGAAGTAATATTTTTTACTATAAATTTTTTAGCTTCTAATTTTAAACCTTTGTTTTCTTCAATTGCTTCTTCAATATCAATTGTTTTCTTTTCAGATAGTTCTTTAACATAAAAACCTCATTCATTTAATTTTACTTCAGGTTCTTTATTACCTTCAGTTTTTAAAATTTTAGAAAATTCTTTATGGTTAGAAATTTGAATTGATAAATTATATAAATAAGAACTATTTTTATAAATTTCATTTTTTAATAAATAATCAAAATTATTTTTAATTTCTAAAGAAGAAAGTAAATCCTTACTATTAAAATTTTTTATTTTTTCATTTTTAATTATATATTTTCATCAATCTTCTTCAATTTTATTCATTGAATTTGTTGATTCTAATGCTCTTATTTCTTTTACTTGATTTTCTGTTGGTTCATTAATACCACATGATATTATTGAAACAATTGGGGATGTAGTAGTAATGATGCCTAATTTTATTAATTTGTTTTTAATCATTATTAATCACTCTCCTTTTTAATATTGGCAAGTATGAGAGTTTTTTCATAAATTTTTTGAATTTTATTATTAATATCATTTTTATAAATTTTGTTTATTTTATTTTTATTAATAAAATCACCTAATTTTGTTTTAAATCAAACTTTTTGTAAATTTTTAAGACTAAGAGTTTTTTCAAAATTATCATTTTCTGTTTCAATTTCATTTAAAACAATACTTCATATTTTTTTTGTTTTATCATCATCAATATAATCAACTAAATCACCTGGTTTTTTATCTTTTTTATTTTTTTCATAACTTGTTTTTAAATGCTCTTTATATTCATTATTTTCAAGAAGTTCTCTAATAATATTGTTATTTGTATAAGTATTTTTAAATAAAACATCATATTTAAATTCTGATTTTTGAGTATTTTGTTCTTTATTAATTAATTTAATGTCATCATCAATAACTTTTTTTATTTCATTAGCACTACTATAATCTTTAATATTAATAATATGAATTCCAAATTTTGATATTGTTAAGTATGAATTATTTCCTAAGTTATAAGAAATTTTTGAACCATCATTACCATAACTAAATAAATTTTTAAATAATTTACCAAATTTTTCTTCAAATTCTTCTTTTGGCATTTCATCAATAAATTCATGCATTGCTTTTAATGATTTTCTTTCTTCTGGTCAAGTTCCATCACTTTTTTTATTACCTCAAACTAATGTTTTAAGTTCATCTTTTAAAGAAGTTAATAAGTTTATTCCTTCTTGATTATTGCCATTACTTTTATGACCAAATAAAACACCAGCAATAAAACCAGGTACTTTATCAGCAAGTAAATTCATAATTGCATCTGTTCCAAGTGAACCATTAATTTTTGCACTCCCTACATCATCAGAAGCATTTTTAATGAAAAAATTAGTTTTTTCTTCATTAATTTCTTTAAATAAATTTTCATCTAAGAGATCAATCATATATTTTGTTTGATTTAAATCTCTATATTCTCTAAATAAATTTTTAATTGTTTTTTTTTCAATTTTTCAATTTAATGTTGAACCTTTTTCATTGGGTTTAGCACCAATTAAAAGATGACGCATTTTAGCAATTTTTTTATTTTTTAAAGTTTTGATTATTTTTCCATTAATATCTAAATTAGATCTAATTAAATCTTTATCATAAGAATCAGAACCAACAAAATAAAGTGTTTTATATTTATCTCTAGTAGAATTAAAATTATTAATATTTGTTAAACCATTTAAAAAAGGATAAATAGGAGTTGTTTCATCTTTATATTTTGCATTTTCCATCTCAACAGTATATTTTTTAATAATCGAAAGTTTGAATCTTTTTAAAGCATCATTTTTAATAATGTCAAAAACAAGTTTAGAAATTGCTTCATTTTTTGAAGAAGAACCTTGATATTTTTTTTTCATTTGTTCTAATCATTCTTTTTCACCTTCAGCTAAAGTTTTAAAGTTTTCAACAAAGGCTTTTTTTTCATCATCAAATATTTTTCCTTGTTTTTTTTCTAAAGAATTAATTGAAGGAAGTATTTTTGGATACTTTTTTTTAAATGAAGAAGAGTTATAATCAATTTTTTTATTTTCTTTGTTTTTTTCTAATCAAGTAACTTTTTTTTCTAATTCAGTCATTTTCTTTTTGACATTTTTTAATTCTTTTTCTTCATTATTATTAAGAGAAGATTTACTTTCTAATCTATTTTTATCTTTATTTTTTTTGTATCATTCATATTTAAAACTTCTTTTTTGTTCATCAAAAGAATTTTTTTGTTCTTTTTCATATAAATAATAAATAGTACTTTTAATTACATCAGTAATTATTGATTTATCTATATTTTTTTTATCATTTGATATATTAATTAGTTCTTTAAAAGTTCATTTTTTACCATCTGCATCAGTATAAGCAACTTCTTCTAAATCAACTTTTTTTATTACATTAGTTTTATTTTTAATATTATTAGCAAGTGGAATTCCTATAGCAGTACTAATACCACCTAAAAAAACTAAACCAATTGAAGATTTGATAATAGTTTTTTTAATGTTATTTTGTTTTTTTACTTTAATTATTTTTTGTTTTTTTTTCATATTTATTACCTCATTTTTTAAAATATTGATAATTTCTAATATATTATACTTGATACTTGAAATTATACTTAAAAACATTTGAAAAAGGACTAAGTGCTATAATACTTTTGTGCTTAAAAAAAGAAATGAATTAAAAAAAATTTTAATGTATTTTCAAAAAATTTGTCATTTTAATAATATTTGATATGCAATGGATGCTGAGAGTCTTCTTGGTGTTGTTAGACACTCAGGTTTTATTCCATGAGAAGAAAAAATTCAAGTCATGATGACAATTGAATCATTTGAAAAATTAAAAAGAATAAGACCAGAAAATGTTGTTGATATGAGTTTTTATACAAATAATAAAAATTTAACTGTTTCTTTTGTTTATAATGATAATGATATTTCTTCACCTCAACCATATATTCAAATAAGAATTTTGATTCCAACAAGTGTTAAAAAAGTTTATAGATATAAATCAATTTTATTTTATTTAAAAAATAAAATACAAAATAAAAGTTTAAATTTAAAAAACTCAATTAATAATTTATATCATAAAGAATTTCAAGGTTATTTTTTACTTACTGCTAGAAGAAAAAGAATTGAATATAGTTGAATTCAAGCAATAAATTTTGATACTGAAATTTGATATTTAAATGATATTAAAGTGCCAATTCCAGTTGAATATAAAAGAATATTAAAAAAATGATATGGTAATTATAAAAAAATAAGACAACCTAAATATAGAAAATTTTATATATCTCCATTAAAAGTAAAAAAGGAAATTTTTTAAATGAAAATTAATGATGTAGTTATTGGAAAGATAATTAAAATAGAAAAAACCCATTTAATTGTATCAATTAATAAAAATCAAACTAGTATTGTTCATATATCTGATATTTCAGATTATTATGTAAAAAATCTTAATTTATTATTTAATTTAAATTCTGAATATGAATTTCAAGTAATAAAAATTAATAAAAAAGATAAAAAAATAAATTTAAGTTGAAAACTTATTCATCCTTTATTTTTAAAAAATCCTTTTTCATATAAAATTGAAGAAACTATTTCTAATTTTAAAAATCTTATTGAAAATACAATTAAAAAAATAAAAGATAAAAAGTTTTAATTTTTTTAATTTTAGAATAGTATAATTTGTAAATAATACTATGAGGAGAAAAATAAATGGCCAAAGATAGTCAAGAAAGTAAAAATATTGGTAGTAATAATTTTAATTGAAAAAAGCTTATTGTTACTATTTTATTAATAACATCAATTGGAATTTTAGCATGATGATACTTTTTTGGTTTTGGAAATGAAGAATATGAATACATTTCTTATGATAAATTTTTAGGTTTGTTAAAAAAAGATGATAATCCAAAAACTGGTTTTATTGAAATAAAAACAGATATTAGCAAACACCAGATAACTTCTATATATAAGGATGTAAATGGAATTAGTCGTAAATATGCTGTTTTAATTAACCAATCAACATTTGCAGAAGAACTTAGAACTTTTACACCTGGTTCATTAGGTTATTATATTAAAAACGGATATGAAGTAGATTGATTTGGTTCTAGAGGTAATAAATTAATTGCTGATGTTGGACCTCTTAAAGAATCTAGAGGTTCTCAACTTTTTTATAGCATAATAGCTTCATTTATTCCTATTTTATTGTTAGGTGGTTTATTATTTTTCATTTTTAAAAGAAGTGGTCGAGCTGGAGATTCTGGTCTTATGTCTTTTGGTAAAAGTCCTGCTAAAAAAATTGTTTCTAAAAAAACATTTTTAGATATTGCTGGTCAAGAAGAATTAAAAGAAGAAGTTAGAGAAGTAATTGATTTTTTAAAAAGACCTGAAAAATATAAAGCTGCTGGAGCTAAAATTCCAAAAGGAATTTTACTTGGTGGACCTCCTGGTACTGGTAAAACTCTAACTGCTAAAGCAGTTGCTGGAGAAGCTAATGTTCCATTTTTTTTCATTTCAGCTTCTAATTTTGTTGAAATGTTTGCTGGAATGGGAGCAAAAAGAGTTAGAGAAATGTTTAAAGAAGCTCGTAAAAATGCTCCTTCAATATTATTTATTGATGAAATGGATGCAGTTGGTAGAAAACGTGGAACTTCACTTTCTGGTAATGATGAAAGAGAACAAACATTAAACCAAATACTTGTTGAACTTGATGGAATGATTGAATCTAATGGATTGTTAGTTATGGCTGCTACAAATAGACCAGATGTTTTAGATCCTGCTTTATTAAGACCAGGAAGATTTGATAGAACAATAACTATTGGTTATCCAGATATTAAAGAAAGAGAATTAATATTAAGACTTCATGCAAAAGGTAAAAGACTTTCTAATAAAATTGATTTTAAAAATATTGCTAAAAGAACACCCCGTTATTCTGGAGCTGATCTTGAAAGTGTTATTAATGAAGCAACTCTTTTATCTGTTAGAGAAAATAGTCCAATAATTAATATTGAACATGTTGATGAAGCAATTGATAGAGTAATGGCAGGTCCATCTAAAAAACATAGAATTATTACTCCTGAAGAAAATAAATTAGTTGCTATTCATGAGGCTGGACATGCAGTTATTGGATTAAAAAATAAAGATGCAGATATAGTTCAAAAAATTACAATTATTCCTCGTGGAGAAGCTGGAGGATATACATTATCAACACCTAAAAAAGAACAATATAATTATAGAAAATCTCAATTTGAAGCAAAAATAATGGGATTGCTTGGTGGTAGAGCAGCTGAACAAGTTTATTATGGAAAAGGAGAAGTTACAACAGGAGCATATGATGATATTCAAAAAGCAACTTCTCTTGCTAGATCTATGGTTACTCAATTTGGTATGTCAATACTTGGTCCAATTGCTTATGAAAAACCTCAAGGTTCAAAATATTTAGGTTATGATTCTGTTCAAAAAGATTATTCTGATTCACTTGCCGAAAGAATTGATGAAGCTGTTAGAGAATTAATTGAAAAAGCAGAAAAAAAAGCAATTGAAGTAATTGAAAAAAATAAAAAATTATTAGATTTAATTGTTGAAGAATTATTAGAAAAAGAAACTATTGTTGTTGAAGAAATTAATTATATTAATAAAAATTTAAAAAGACCTCCTAAAAAAAGAAAAATTAAAAAAATAAATAAAGATAAATCATTAAATGAAATTATTAAAGAATTAAAAATTGAAAAAAATAATAAAAAAATCTCCAAAATTAAAAAAGTAGACAAAAATAAATCATTAAATAAAATTATTAAAGAAGTAAAAGATGAAAAAAATAATAAAAAAATTTCAAAAAATAAAAAAACAAAATAATATTGAAAATTTATATTTTGTTTTTTTATTTATAATTATTTAATGAATTTTAAAGAAAAAATTAAACTTCTTTTTTCAAAAGAAATATTTAAAAAATTATGTAAATATGTTGATTTGATTGAAAAAGAAAATAAGATGATTAATTTAACTAATTTTTTAGATGACAAATTATGAAAAGAAGGAATTTATGAATCAATATTACTTTTACAAAATTCAATTAATAATAGTTTTAATAATTTAAAAATACTTGATATTGGTTCTGGAGCAGGATTTCCATCGATACCTTTTTTAATTGCAAATCCAAATAATGAAGTTACAATTTTTGAACCAATTAAGAAAAAAACAAAGTTTTTAGAAAAAGTAAAAAAAGAATTAAATTTAAATATTAAAATAAAAAATATTAGAGCTGAAGATTCAAAACAAAAAGAATATTTTGATTTTATAACAGCAAGAGCAGTAGCACACATCAATATTCTTATGGAAATATCACATTCACTTGGAAAAATGAATTCTTTATTTTGTTTTATTAAAGGTCCAAAATCTTTAAATGAAATTAAAGAATCTTATTGAATTATTAATAAATTAAATATTGAACCAAAAATCAAAAAAATTCTAATTGATAATAAAGAAAATAATTTAATTATTTATAAAAAAGAATTTAAAACACCAAATTTTTTACCAAGAAGATGAAAAGATATCAAAACTTTTTATTCTTAAAATGTATAATGGTTAATATGAAAAAATATTTTTTATCTAAAAATTCAATTGATAAAAAAATAAATTATTTATTAAAAAAAAGTAATTTATCTTTAAAAGTCATTCAATTTTTAACTTTAAAACAAATTTATAAACTTTTAAAACTTCTTTCCAAATTTGATGAAAATTATAATTATTCAAGAAAAAAAATAAAACAATTATCAAAATCTCTTTATTTATATGTTAATAAAAATAAAGTTGATATAGAAATTGAAAAATTAATTAATTTAAAAATAAATAAAATTAAAAAAACAAATATGATTTCTAGAT
>CAKNAO010000015.1:0-10024 GCA_929200685.1 uncultured bacterium
TTAATTTTAATCCTTTTTCCTTAATTAGTTTTTCAACAACATTTTTAGAGTCAACAAGAAGAGGAATAATTAATTTAGCATGTCTTCCTGAAATTAAACCTTCTTCAAGTTTTTTTAAAACTAATTTTATTTGAGAAGGTTTAATATTTAAATTAACAATTGATTTATTTAATGACTTTGCTAATGAAACTATTTCTGAAAAAAATAATTTTGATAATTTATCTTTATTTTTATATTTTATTAAATCAAAATAATTTGACATTTCAATATTTGAAATAAGTTGTTCAACATATTCTTTTGAAATATTTAAATTTAAATATCTTTGTTTTCTTTCATCAGGTAATTCATTTATTTTAATTGAATTGATAAATTTTTTACCCAAATATATAGGAGGGATATTTGGTTCTGGAAAAAATTTATAATCAATTGGTTTAAACTTCATTCTCATTACAATTGTATCTTGTTTTTCTTCATCAAATTTTTTTGTACAATTTAATATTTTTTCATTATTTAATAAACTTTTAATTTGTTTTTTAATTTCTATTTCAATAGATTTTTCAATATTAGAAATAGAATTTAAATTTTTAATTTCAACTTTTGTTCCAAGTTCTTTTTGGCCAATTGGTCTTAACGAAATATTGACATCAACTCTCAAAGATCCTTCTTCCATTTTTCCATCAGAAATATCAAGTGAAATAACTAAATCTTTTATTTTTTGAACATATTTAGTAGCCTCTTTACTTGTTGAAATTTCTGGTTTACTTACAATTTCAATTAAGGGAGTTCCTGATCTATTGTAATTTAAATATGTTTTATTATTTTTATGAATTGATTTTGCTGCATCTTCTTCAAGATGAATTCTTTCAATATTGATAATTTTATTAGAAAGATTAATTATTCCATCTTTAGCAATGGGATTTTTATTTTGAGTAATTTGATAGCCTTTTGGAAGATCGAAATAATAATAATTTTTTCTATCAAAATATAAAATATCATTAATATTCATTTTTAATGCTTTAGCAAATTTAATTGCTTTTATAACTGCTTTTTTGTTAACAGTTGGTAGTGTTCCTGGATAACCAACATCAATTGGTCAAATATTTGTATTTGGAGAATCATTAAAATTATTTTTTGCTGGTGAAAACATTTTTGTTTTTGTATTTAAACAAAGATGAATTTCAATACCAATTATTGTTTCAAATTTATTCATTATTTCTCCTTAAAAGTTTTTCAATATAAAGAGAATGAGATAAAAGCTTTTTATCTTCATATAATAAACCATCAATTACTAACGAAAATGGCATTCCATTATGTTTTTTTCAAGGAATAGTAATTGAAGGAGTTCCAGAAAGATTTGCATGAATTAAATAAGAATTTCAAAAACTATCATCTTTTTTTTCATTAATTAAAGGTGCAATTTTTGTTGCTGGAAATATTAAAATATCAACTTGTTTTTTAATTTTATTAAATTCATCAACTATTAATCTTCTTACTTTTTGAGCTTTATAAAAAATGTCATTTATATTTTCTGATTGCAAAAAATAAGAACCAATAGTAAGTCTTTTTTGAACAAGTGGACCAAATAAACTACTTCTTGAATTAATCATTATTTCATTTCAATCATTGCCTTTTTTACTTTTTCCGAATGTAATTCCACTTAAATTAGAATCATTAGATGAAACTTCTGAATATGAAATTGCTTGATAAACACCATCAATACTTTCAATCAATTTTTTATTTAATGAAAATTCTAAAACTTCAATACCATCTTCTTTTATTTGTTGTTTTAATTCTTTATAAGATTTTTTTAAATATTCTTCTATTTCATTAGCATTTTTTATAAAACCAACTTTTTTCATTTTAACAATTTTATTAATTGGTTTTTCAACTTCTTTTGAAGACATATCATTTTCATCAAAACCATATAAAACATTTGAAGTCAAAATTGCATCTTCAATATTATGAGTAAAATATCCAACTGTATCTAAAGAACTTGCATATGGAAATAATCCATATCTAGAAATAGCTCCATATGATGGTTTAAAACCATAAAAACCATTATAAGAAGCCGGAAGTCTTACTGAATCACCAGTATCTGATCCTATTGAAACTGAAATATTTTTTGTAAATGTATAAACACTTCCAGAAGAAGAACCACCAATCATTCTTTTTTTATTTAAAGGATTTTTTGAAATATCAGAATAAGCATTAAAACCGCCACTACCACCTAGAGCAAGTTCGTCTAAATGCACATTAGCAACAATAGCAGCACCTGCATTTTTAATTTTTTTAATTATTGTTGCATCATAATTTGGTCAAAAATTTTCAAGAATTTTTGAAGAAGCTTGTACTTTAGAATTTTTATTAGCATAAACATCTTTAATTGTAAAAACAGCACCATTAAGAATTCCTTTATTAAAAGTAGCATCTTCAAATAAATGAGATGTTGCTAAAGAATTTTTTAATTCTTTAATTGCATTTTTAATATTACCTTTATTTTTAATCATTTAAATCCTTATTATTAATTACTACATAATTTTTATCTTTTGATGGAGCATTTTTTAAAAATTTTTCTTTTGATAAACCTTTTTTAGGAATATCTTCTCTTAGAAAAAAAATAGGTGTTTCGTCAATACGAGTCATTGGTTTAACTTTATCAGTATTAATATTTTTTAATTTTTCAAATTTTTCTTGAAATTCTTTATATGTTTTTTCAATTTCAATTGCAATTTTATCATCAACTTTAAATTTTAAAGACTTAGAAATTTCAATAATTTTTTGTTTATTCATTTTTCTCCTTAATTTTTTCATTAAATTGTTTTTCATTTAAAATGGAAATATTTAATTCTTTTGCTTTTAATAATTTATTACCAACATTTTTACCTACAAGTAAATAATCTGTTTTTGAAGTAATTAAATTAGAAACATTTCCATTATATGATTCAATTATATCCATAAAATGTTTTCTTGGTTTAGTTAATGTTCCAGTTATTACAAATGTTAAATTTGTAAAAATATTAGATTTTGGAATTTTCATTTTTTGAATATTAACTCCTAGATTAATTAATTTTTTAATTAATTCTTGATTTTTTTTATCTTTAAAAAATAAAATTAAAGAATTAGCTACTTTATCTCCAATATCTCTAATTGATTCTAATGTTTTTAAATTTGAATTAATTAAATTATTTAAACTTCCAAGTCTTTTTGCAAGAATTTTAGAATTTTTACTCCCAATATATCTAATTCCTAAACTAAAAATAAATTTATCTAATGTCAAATTTTTTGATTTTTCTATTCCAAGTAATAAATTATTTAATGATTTTTCTTTTCAACCTGGAAGTTTTAATATTTTTTCTTTTTTATTTTTTAATTCAAATATTGATGGAATATCAATAATTAAATTTTGTTTTATAAAAGTTTTTAATGTTTCAGAAGAAAATCCTTCAATATTTGTTGCATTTTTAGAAACAAAATGTTCAAAAGTAGAAATTTTTTTTTGAATACAATTTTTATTTTCACAATATTGATCAACAAATCCTGATTCAACAATTAAAATTGAATTACATGAAGGACAATTTATATTGCGTTTTCATTTTTTATTATTATTTTTAATTTTTATTCCTAAAACTTTTGGAATAATATCTCCTGCTTTTTTCACTTTAACAATATCACCAATATTTAAATTTAATTCTTCAATATATTCAGCATTATGAAGTGTTGCTGCCTTAACTATTGTTCCAGCAAGTCTAACAGGAGAAAGTTTAGCATTATATGTGATTCTTCCGGTTCTTCCAACAGAGGGAAAAATATCTAAAAGTTTAGTTTCAGCAATTTCTTCTGGAAATTTATAAGCAATCATATATTTTGGAAATTTAATTGTTGAACCTATATCTTCTCATAAATTTATATTATTTACTTTTATGACAATACCATCAACAAGATATTCTAATTTATTCCTATTTTTGAACATTTCTTCAACTTTTTTAATTACTTCATTAATGTTTTTCAAAAGAAATGTTTTTTGATTTGTTTTAATTCCATTTTTATTTAAAAATGTTATTATTTTATTTTGAGATTTTAGGTTATGATCTAAAGGATTAGGAATTGAATATAAAAAAGCAGATAAATTTCTTTTTTGAGCAATATTTGAATTAAGTTGTCTAATTGTTCCAGAAGCTGCATTTCTAGGATTTGCAAAATTTAAACCTTTTTTATTTAATTCTTTAAAAATTTTATTAGTCATATAAATTTCACCTCTAACTTCAAGTTCATTTTTATATTCAATTATTTTTGGTATGTCTTTTATAACAACAACATTATGACTAACATCTTCACCTTCAAAACCATCACCTCTTGTAATTGCTTTTAAAAATTTTCCATTTTTATATTTAATCGAAATAGAAAGTCCATCTATTTTATATTCAACAATATAAGAAATATCTTTTTGAATATGAAGTGCTTCTTTAATTTGTTTATCAAATTTTAAAATATCTTCTTTATTAAAAGCATTACCTAAAGAAAGCATAGGAAATTTATGTTTATTTTTTTTAAATCTATTATCAATTTTCCCACCTATTTTTTGAGTTATTGAATTAGAATCATAATATTCAGGATATTTTTTTTCAAGTTCTAAAAGTTCATTATAAACTCCATCATATTCTAAATCTGATACTGAAGGATCATCATTTTCATAGTATTCTTTTGATCAAATATCTAATTTTTTTCTTAAATTTTCAATTCTTTTTTTAATTAAGAGCATAAAAAAATTATATAAAAAAATAATTATTTATGAAATATCAAAATTTGGTTCAGAAATAAAAATTTTATTATTTAAATATTTAAGATCATTTTCTAAGTTATTAAAAATTATTTTGTATGAATGTAGATAAACTCTTTTAGCAGATTTTCCACCATATTTTGTATCACCTTTAATTGGAAATTTTAAAAATTCTAATGAAGATCGAATTTGGTGTTTTCTACCAGTAAATAATTTGATAATAATAAGATTATTTTCTTGAGTTATAAATTGAGTTTGACATTTTTTTCCCATTTTATTTAAATTAACAATTTCTTTTTTTAATTTTTCATCATGAAAAATATAAGCTTTTAAAATAAGATTTTTTTTCAAATTACTTATAGCTTTATAATATTTTTCAAAAAATTGTCTTTTATTGTTAAGTTCTAATAATGATTTAAAATTTTTTGCATAGACCATTATGCCAGAAGTAACTTTATCTAATCTTCCAATATGAGATGGTGTAAATGAATCTTTTTTTTCAAATTTTAAATAAGAAAGAACTTGATTATTAATTGAATTTTTTTCGCCATGAACTATAATGTTTTGAGGTTTATTTATTATTAAAATGTTTTTATCTTCAAAAATTATTTTAAAATTTATTTTTATTGAATTAATTTTATGAGATTTTACTAATTTAAGACCATAAATTTCAATAATATCACCACATTTTAAAATAATTTTTTTATTTTTAATTCGTTTATTATTAATTTTAATATCTTTATTTCTAAATGTTTTTTCAATTCTTGAATAAGGAACATCATTAAAAAAAGAATTGATAAATTTTAATATTGTTCTTCCTTCATCATTTTTGGTTGCAATAAATTTATTCATAAACTTATTCTAAACTAATTAACAATTATTAAATTATTTTTGATAAAATAGATAGATAATAAGGAGTTTAAAATGGCAAAATTTATTTTTGTTACAGGGGGAGTAATATCAGGTCTTGGTAAGGGTGTTGTCGCTGCTTCTCTAGGAAGATTATTAAAATCAAGAGGATATTCAGTTTTTGTTCAAAAACTTGATCCATATTTAAACTTAGATCCAGGCACAATGTCGCCTTATGAACATGGAGAAATTTATGTTACTCAAGATGGAGGAGAAACTGATTTAGATTTAGGTCATTATGAAAGATTTATTGGAACAAAATTTACAAAAGATTCAAATTATACATCTGGAAAAATTTATGATAAAATTCTTGAAAGGGAAAGAAATGGTTTTTATAAAGGTAAAACAGTTCAAATAATTCCGCATGTAACTAATTATATTGAAGAAATAATTTCAAATGCTGGTAAAAAATCAAAAGCTGATTTTGTTATAACTGAAGTAGGCGGAACGGTTGGAGACATTGAGTCCCAACCTTTTATTTTTGCTTTATCAAGTTTTTCTAATAAAAATAAAAATAAATGTTTTTTTATTCATATATCATATGTTCCATATTTAGATGCTTCACAAGAATTTAAATCAAAACCAACTCAAAATTCAATTAAAGAACTTAGACAATTAGGTATAAATCCAAACATGATGATTTTAAGATCTAACATTGAAATTTTTGATGATATAATTCAAAAAACTGCATTTTATTCAATGATTAAAAAAGATTTAATTGTCAATCTTCCAAATGCTAATAGCATTTATGAAGTTCCTTTAATTTTAGAAGAAAAAAATGTTATTCAAAAAATTGAAAAATATTTTAATTTTAAAATAAAAAAACCTAAGTTAAATGAATGAAAAGATTTTGTTAAATTATTAAATAAAAAGAAAAAAGAAGAATGTAAAATTGCAATGATTGGAAAATACACTGAATTTGAAGATGCATATTTTTCAATTATTGAAGCATTAAAAACTTCAGCTATTTATCAAAATAGTAAAATAAATTTAAAATGAATTAAATCTTCAAAAATTAACAAAAAAAATATTGAATTAAAATTAAAAAATATAAATGGTGCTTTAATACTACCAGGATTTGGAAAAAGGGGTTTTGAAGGTAAAGTTATTGCTTCAAAATATTTAAGAAAAAACAAAATTCCTACATTTGGAATTTGTTATGGAATGCAAGCAATGGTAGTTGCTTGAGCACAAGAAAATGGTTATCCTAATGCAATCACAACTGAAAATAAAAAAAATGGAACGCCAATAATTGATATTATTAAAAACAAAAATAATGATGAATTATTAGGTGGTACTTTAAGACTTGGTGAAAATGAAACAAAAATTATTAAAGGGACAATTGCACACAAATTGTATGATAAGTTATCAGTTTTTGAAAGACATAGACATAGATATGAAGTTAATAAAAAATATAAAAATGATTTAGAAAAAAAAGGATTTATATTTTCTGGTTATAATCCTGAAAATAAATTGTCTGAAATAATTGAATATAATAAACATCCATTTTATATTGGGGTCCAATTTCATCCTGAATTTAATTCAAATCCTTTAAAAGAACATCCATTATTTAAAAATTTTATTAAAATTGTTATAAAAAATAAAGAACAAAAAAAATAATTTAAAAATATTTATTATTAAAAATTGTTTTGGTCATTTTTTTAAATGTTATGGAGCAGGTGAAGGGAATCGAACCCTCATAGTCAGCTTGGAAGGCTGAAGTTCTGCCATTAAACTACACCTGCTTTTTAATGCTAAGTTATTATATCAAAAACTAATTAAAAAAACATAATCTATCTTTTTAAAATATTGTTTTTTTGTTCCTTAAATTTTTCAAAAAATTCACTTAATACTAAATTTATTTTTGATTCTATTTTATTTACAGAATGAATAAAAACTTCTAAATTATCACCAATTTTAAATTCTCTTTTACCATTTGTTAATACAAAATTAGTTTCATCTAATTTATATTCACCATCCAAAATAGAAGATACATGAATTAAACCATTAACTTTATTATTAAATTCAAGAAATAAACCAAATTTATGAACCGAAACAACTTGTCCTTTCTTTTTTTGACCTATAAATTTTTCATAAAATTCTGCTTTTTTAATATCTAATATTTTTCTTTCAATTTCCAAAGCTTTTTGTTCTCTTTTTGAAGAAAAATCAGAAATTAAAGGTAATATTTTTGTAAAATGAGAAGATAAATGAGGTTTTTTATTAAATATATATTCTCTTATCATTCTATGAACAATTAAATCTGGGTATCTTCTAATTGGGGAAGTAAAATGAGTATAAAATTTTGAAGCCAGTCCAAAATGACCAATATTTTCCATTGAATATTCAGCTTTTGACATAGTTCTAAGCATAATAATTTCTAAAAAATTTGCATAATTTGTTTTTTTAATTTTATTAAATGATTCTGAAAATTGTTTTGAGGTTGGATTTGGTAAAAATTTTTCTTTAATATTTAATAATTTTAAAACTTTTTGTAAATCATTAATTTTTTCAAATGAAGGTTTTTCATGAATTCTATAAATAAAAGGTAATTTTCTTTTAGAAATAAATTCTGCAATTGTTTCATTTGTTCTTACCATAAAATTTTCAATCATATTTTCTGAATAAGATCTTTCTTTTTTAATAATATCTTTTGTTTTACCATTTTTATCAACAATTATTATTGACTCTTCAATTTCAAATTCTATATTTCCTTCTTTACTTTTGAAATTTTTAATAATTTTAGAAAGATCTAAAGCATTTTTAAGTGATTCTTTTAATTTTTCATTTAAAAATTGATCTGAATTTTTTTGAAATTCATTTGGATTAATTTTGAAATTATTAACTTCTTTATAACTTAATTTATATTTTGAATTAATAATAGATTGATATATTTTAGAAAAAATAGTTTTACCATTTGAATCTATTTCCATTTCACATGTAATTGTGAATCTATCAACATTTGGATTTAATGAACAAATTCCATTTGATAAATTTTCAGGCAACATTGGAATTACCATATTAGGAAAATAAATTGAAGTAGATCTATCTTTTGCTTCTTGATCAATAGCAGAATTTTCTTTTACATAATAAGAAACATCAGCAATATGAACACTTAAATTATAATTTCCATTATTTAATTTTGTTACTTCTATTGCATCATCAAAATCTTTTGTATCATCACCATCAATTGTATAAATTAATCTATTTCTTAAATCTTTTCTATTTTGTTTATTTTCTTTATTTAAATTTTTAGGAATTAAATTTGATTCATTAATTGTTTTTTCACTAAAACTTGTAATTACTTCAAAATCTTCAATAGCACTCAATATATCCATAAATGGTTCATTAAACATTCCGATTTCTTTTACTAATTTTACTTTATAAAAATTTTTTGAAAAAGAAATAATTTTTACTTTAACTTGCATATTAACTTTTAAATTTTTTTCATTATCAAACAAAAATTTTCCTTTAATTCTTTTATCATATGGAATTAAACCAAAATTTTCTTTGAATTTTTTGATTCTACCAACAAAAAATATTTTATTTCTTTTAATTATTTTTGTAACAATGCCTTGATAATGTTTTTTATTATTTGGACTTTCAAAATATTTTGCTTCAACCATATCATTGTCAAATGCTCCATTAATATTTCAACTTAAAATAAAAATTGAATTATCTTTATCAATATCTAAAAAAGCAAAATTTTTCCCATTTTTTATTTTTAATTTTCCCTTAACTTCTCCTAAAAATTTTGGAATAAAAAATTCTTTTTCATTTGTTTGAAAAAGCTCTCCTTTTTTTATAAAATTAAATAAAAATTGTGAAAAAATTCTATTTTGTTTTATAGGAATATTCATTAATTTTACAATTTGAATAAATTTTAATTTTTGATTTTTAATTATTTTAAATAAAATATTTTTATCAAACATTACATAAATGTCCTTATTATTACTGAACTTATCATCAATGAAAATCCCAAAAGAAACATTAATCTTTTAAGTAAAACTTTTGTTCCTCTTTCTTTTTTTGTTTTAAAAAGTGATAAATCTGAAGAACCAACTAAAGCTCCTGAAAAAGAATTAGAATCAGGCGCCATAATTGATGAGACTATTATTATTAAACACGAAACTACAAATGCTATTCAAAAAGTTAATAAAATTTTATCCTCCTAATTTCTACATTAATAATCATACAATAATTATTATTAATTAAAAAATAGTTTTAAATTATTTTCATCATTAATAAAATTCAACTCAAAATATAAATAATTATTATTAATAAAGGAATTAATGATAATAATAATCTATTTTTAGTTTTTTTACTTAAATATATAAA
>CAKNAO010000015.1:10034-11592 GCA_929200685.1 uncultured bacterium
CAATTAAAGAAAGTACCCAAAGATTTTGAACTCCATCAAATAAAATACTTGCATTATCAACAAATGCAACATCTCCTCAAAAAATAGCAGATAAATTAAATATATGTGAACCAACAATAGAACTAATTGCCGCTGATAAAAAACCACTTTTAGCAAATACAATTAATGCAATAATTTCTGGCATTGAAGTAGTTATTGATAAAAATAATCCACCAGCAGATTTTGAAGAAATTTTATATTGGTGTTGCATTGCATTAACAGAAGCATTTAAAGAAATAGCAACTAATATTAAAAAAATAGAATAAAAAATAAACAAAATAAAAATTTGTTTAATTGTTTTATTTGATTTAATTAAAATTTTAGGTTCTGGATCTGCTAAATGTCTATTTTTATAAGTAAAAAAAACAAAAATCAAATAACAAAATAATAGAAAAATAGATGTTATTCCAACTGAAAAAGTACCAGCATATCCAACATTATAATCTAATTGATATTTAAAAACAAATGTGACAAAAATAGATAATGTTAAAGAAATAAAGATTGTAATAATTGTTAATTTGCTTATTTTATCAATATAAAGTTTTTTAATAAAAATTAATATTACAAATGATAAAGCAAACATAGAAAATGCATTTGAACCAATATCATCGGAAATACCAACATCTGGTTTTCCTAAAATTCCTTGAGAAATTTCAGTAATTAATTCTGGAATAGATGTTATTAATGAAACAAAAATTAATCCAACAAATGCTCCACCTAACTTTGTTTTTTGAATAATTAATTGTGCATAATTAACCATTTTCATTGATGTTATTAATGTAAGAACTCCAAAAATTAAAAATCAAATTCAAACTGTACTTGATAAATTTCAACTATTAATTCAAATTCCGATGTTTTCCATTAAAAAATTATATATACATTTATAAGTTATTATAAATTTTTCGCAACTTAATAATTCAATGATTAAAACATGATTTAGATTTTACAAGTCCAGTTTTATTTTCAAAAATTTTTCTTAATTCTTCAAGAGAAGAATAAGGATTTTTTAATTTTAATTGAAAAAATAAAATTTCATTTTTATTAAAATTAATAAATAAATTATTTTTCTTAATATATTCATATTGTTTTTTAAATTTATTTGAAGAAATAGCAAGTTTTTTTTGATTATAAGAATCTAAATTAGAATATCTATTTAATTGACTATGTAAATCTCTTTTAATTCTAGCATTTTCAAATTTAAGTAATGATTTAAATGTTTGGATTGCTTTTAAAAAATCAGAAATTTGATCTGATTTTTTTAAATAAAGAACATAAAGTTCTCTTCTTTTGATTAATGAAAATGAAAAATTATATTTATTTAAAAATTCTTTAATTCTTGTTGCTTGAAAATGAGAATAAAATTGAATTTCTAAATGGTAAAAAGTAGAATCAATATTAGAAATTGAACCACCACCAACAAATACCCCTGCAAAAAAATAAGAAGGTTGACTAATTTCTAATGATAAAAAATAATTATTTAAAATAATTCAATTTTTATTTTTTTTTGAAGATTCAAATT
>CAKNAO010000016.1 GCA_929200685.1 uncultured bacterium
TTTAAGTATAATTCAAATATGAAAAAAATTATGCCTTTTGTTAAATGAGCTGGTGGAAAACGTCAATTAATAAAGCATATTAAATTTTTATTACCAAAGAAAATTAATGCTTATTATGAAACCATCGGGATTTATTTTTTTAGAAAAAGTTTTTTTAATAAATTTTTTATTAATTTTATTTATTAAAAATTCTAAAATTTTGTAAATTTGATTTTGTCTTCCATAATAACCTATTATTTTATTTTTATTATAAATTTCAAAAAGATCAGTTTTACTTTTAGAAATATTTATTAATTTATATTTTTTTTCTAATCATTTTTTTAAATAAATTTTTTCTTCAAAATTTAAACCATATTTATTTGTATTAAAACCACCAGCTCCAGTGCCTTTATTTTTTTTATTCATAATTTGTTATTATAACTTCTTCTACTGGTTTTCTTTCTGAGCCTTTTCCACCTATAAGTCTATTAACTTTAATAATTTTTATATTAAATTTACTATATAACTTTTGAATTAATTTAGTATTATGATTTGAAACCATGAAATTAATATTTTTTTTATTCAAACAATTACATAATTTTGCAAGGTCTTTTTGTCCTTTAATACCAAAACCATTTTTTTCATATGCATCAAAACCATTCACCCCTATTTCATAATCATATGGTGGATCAAAATATACAAAATCTCCTTTTTTAATTGTTTTTATAGCATCAATATAATTAATGTTTTTTATTTTGGAATTAGATTTTTTAAAATATTTTGATATATTAACTAAATTTGGATATTCATGAGTTTTAACTTTTTCTTTTTTTCCAGAGGGCACATTAAAATAACCATTAGAATTTACTCTATATAAACCATTAAATCCTGCTTTATTTAAATAAATAAATCTAGCTGCTCTTAATTCTTTTGAATCTTTCATATTTAAATCTCTATCATGTTTTTTGTTTCTATCAATTTTTCTAATTTTTAAATAAAATTCTTCACTATGAGCATATTCCATTAATATTAAATATTCTCTTAATTTTTTATAATTATTTTTCATTACTTTATATGCATTAATTAATTCTTTATTAATATCATTAATAACAAATTTTTTAGGTTGCAAATAAAATAATAGTGCTCCTCCACCAACAAAGGGTTCATAATAAGCATTAAGAGAAAACATATAACTCTTTTTGAAAAAAAATGACAACAAACAAGTGGTTCAGTTGATGAAAAATTACAAACAGCCCCTTTTAAACTTAAAATGTTTAATAAATTATTAAAAAATAGTGGTTATAGTATTTCTTATGAATATATTTTATCCAAATGATTTACAAAACCAATGTATAGAAATATCAAAGAATATTATCATTCTTTTAGTGATGTTAAATTATGAATTGAAGAAGAAAATTTAGAAATAATTAATATTGAAAAATATTTTTAAAATTTATGAAAAATTTTATTGATATAATTTTTTTATGAAAAATTACATTGATACTCATGGACATTTAAATTCAGAAGAATTTTTAAATAATTTAGACAAATATATTAATAATGCATTAAAAAAAGGTGTAAAAAAAATAATAATTCCTGGAACTAATGAAATTGATTCATTAAAAGCAATTGAAATTTCTAAAAAATATGAAAATATTTATGCAATGGTTGCTCTTCATCCTAATTATTCAAAATCTATTGATTTAATTAATTGATTAGAAAATATTAATTCAAAAGATATAGTTGGAATTGGAGAATGTGGTATTGATCTTTATTGAAAAGATAACCCTTCACTTAAAGTTCAACAAAAAGTTTTTATTAAACATTTAGATTATGCTAAAAAACATAATTTACCAGTTGTTGTTCATTCAAGAAATGCTGAAAAAGAAACTTTTTAAATTATTTCAAAATCTAAATATAAAAAATTAAAATTTATTATTCATTGTTTAACTATGGATAAAAATTGAACTAAAAAATTTGTTGATTTTGGATGTTATATTTCTTTTTCTGGAATTATTACTTTTAAAAAAAGTGATGATTTAAGAGAATCATTAAAAGTTGTTCCATTAGAAAAACTTTTAACTGAAACTGATAGTCCCCATCTTTCTCCTGAACCTGTTAGAGGCAAAAAAAATAAACCAGAAAATGTTGTTTTTGTTACTAATTATGTTGCAAAAATTAGAAAAGAAGAAACTATTAAAGTAATAAATCAAATTTATAAAAATGCTTTAAAAGTTTTTAAAATTTAATTAATTTTTTATATGTTTTTAAACTCTTTATAATTTATTTATGTGAAACATAGAAGATATAAAAAAAATATGCAAAAAGTATAATATTAAAACATCTAAAAAATTTGGACAAAATTTTTTAATTGATCAAAAAATTTTAAAAAAAATTACAAATATTATTGATATTAAAAATAAAAATGTTATAGAAATTGGAGCAGGTCTTGGTTCACTTTCTTTATATCTTTTAAAAAAAGTTAAGTCTTTAACTTCTTATGAAATTGATCAAAATATGATTAATTTTTTAAAAAATGAAATTAATAATAAAAAATTTAAATTAGTTGAAGGTGATTTTCTTACACAAAATTTAAATTTTAAAAATAAAAAAATTTTAATTGCCAATATACCTTATAACATTACTAGCAATATATTGTTTAAGCTTTTTGAAAATTCAAAAAAATTTAGTCATGCTATTATTATGGTTCAAAAAGAAGTTGCTGAAAGATTAAGTTCAAAAGTTGGTTCAAAAAATTATGGTAAATTAACTATTTCTACAAAATATTTTGCTAGTATTAAATATAAATTTATAGTACCATCAAATGCTTTTTTGCCTATTCCAAAAGTAGAATCTGCAATTATTTTATTAACATTTAAAGATAAAAAAAATAAAAAATCAAAAGAATTTTTAGAATTTATAAAAAATTGTTTTGCTATGAGAAGAAAAACATTATTTAATAATTTAAAAAAATTTTTAGGTGTAGAAAAAGCATCAGAAATAATTTTTAAAAATAATTTAACATCTAAAATTAGACCTCAAGAATTAACATATAAAAAATATTTAGATATGTTTAATAATATTTAAGTTTGTTTTTATTTATTAATGTTAAAATAAATTTATGATTAAAAAAAATCAAACTAAATTATTTGCAATGCCTAATTGTCAAAAATTAGGTTTAAAAATTTCAAAAAATATTGATTTACCTCTTTCTAAATATGAACATACAAAGTTTGCAGATGGAGAATCATTGTTTGTTTCAAAAGAAACAGTTAGAAATAAAAACGTTTTTATTGTTGCTTCAAGTTCAACACCAGTAAATGAAAATATAATTCAATTATTAATATTTGTTGATTCTTTAAAAAGAGCTTCAGCAAAAAGTATCACAGTTATTTTAGCATATTATGGTTATTCTAGACAAGATAGAAAAATAATGGGAAGACAACCCATTGCTGCTAAATTAATAGCTGATTTACTTGAAAAATCTGGTGTTACAAAACTTATTTCATGTGATTTACATAATCCATCAATTCAAGGTTTTTTTAATATTCCTGTTGATGATTTAAAAGGTCAATATATTCTTGCTCCCTCAATTAAAAAAATTGGAAAATTTACAATTGCTTCTCCTGACCATGGTGGAGCAGTTAGGGCAAGAATTCTTTCTGAAATTCTTTCAGATTCAATTGAAATTGCCATTGTTGATAAAAGAAGAACTAAACCTAATCAAACTGAAACTATGGGAATTTTAGGTGATGTTAAAAATAAAAATATTGTTATTTTAGATGATATTATAGATACTGGTCAAACCATAATTAAAGCTACTCATGCTCTTAAAAAAGTTGGTGCAAAAAACATAGTTGTTGCTGCTTCACATGGTATTTTTACAAAAGGATTTAATTTATTTGAAGATTGTAAATATATTGATAAAGTTCTTATAACTGATTCAATTGAGCATGTTTATGAATTAGAAAAAAAACACAAAAAACTTAAAGTTGTTTCAATTGCTAAAATGATTGCTTTAACAATTGAAGCAATTATAAATTCAAAATCTATTTCAATTATTTATGAAAAAATGTTCAATAAAATTAATAAAACATAATAAATAAAATATTTTTTATAATTTTTAAATAGAAAATTTATTTTCTAAAAAACTGTCAATGTCAGATTTTTTCTTTATTTTTTGTTCATTAAATATATGTTCCTATAATTTTTATGGATAGCTAAAATGTTATCCAAAAAATAGAAAATTTTAAAAAGAAATATTTCAATTTATTTTTAGATTTTCAATCAATTGAATATTAAATTAAAATCTTATTAAATTTTCCCACAAAACCCTTTTTAAGATTAAAAATATTTATTATTTTAAAACAAAAAAACAAAAAAGAATATTTTACTTTAAAAAGTAGAATATTCTTTTTAATTTATTCTTTTAAACCTTAAAATATGCCTTAAATATGGTATAATTTAAATATATTTTTATTTAATATATTTATTTTTTTTGTATTCAAGGAGTTTTAATGTCAAATTATGACGCTAGTAAAATTCAAGTTTTAAAAGGTTTAGAAGCAGTTAGAAAAAGACCAGGAATGTATGTTGGTTCAACTGGAATTAGAGGTCTTCATCATCTTGTTTGAGAAATTGTTGATAATTCAATTGATGAAGCAATGGCTGGTTTTGCTTCTTGTGTTTTTTTGACAATCACAAAAAATGGTTCAATCATTGTTGAAGATGATGGTAGAGGAATTCCAGTTGCTATTCATCCTAAAACTGGAAAATCAACATTAGAAACAGTTTTGACTATTTTACATGCTGGTGGAAAATTTGATAGTGATACATATAAAGTTTCAGGTGGACTTCATGGAGTTGGAGCTTCAGTGGTTAATGCACTTTCAGATGTTTTAGAAGCTTGAGTTTATAGAAATGGTAAAATTTATCATATTAAATTTAAAAATGGAGGTAAACCAATTGATGAATTAAAAATAATTGGTGAATCTCAAAAAACTGGTACTAAAATTATGTTTCACCCTGATTATTCATTAATGGATAAAAATGAATTTGATTTTGAAGCAATTTCTGATCGCTTAAAACAAACCGCATATTTAAACAAAGGTTTAAAATTAGTAGTTAATGATGAAAGAACAAAAATTTCTAAAGAATTTTGTTTTAAAGGTGGAATCATTGAATATGTTAATGAACTTAATAATTCAAAAGAAAAAATAGGTGAAAACATTATTTATGCAGAAGGAAAAACTCTTGGTGATGATGGAGAAATTATAGTTGAAGTAGCCATGCAATATAATACTGGATTTCAATCAAATATTGTTTCATATGTAAATAATATTTCAACAATTGAAGGTGGAACACATGAACAAGGTTTTCAAGACTCTTTAACAAGAATTTTTAATTCATATGCTGGTAATAATAAATTGTTTAAAAATGAAAATGAAAAATTATCAAGAACAGATGTTTTAGAGGGTCTTACAGCTATTATTTCAATTAAACATATTGATCCTATATTTGAAGGTCAAACAAAAAGTAAAATGGTTAATAAAGATACTAGAATGGCTACAAATAAAATTATTTCTGAATCACTTGAAAAATTTATGCTTGAAAACCCTAAAGAAGCAAAAAAAATTATTGAAAAAACTCTTTTAGCTCAACGTGCACGTTTTGCAGCTCAAACGGCTAGAGAAGTAACAAGAAGAAAAACAGTTTTTGATGTTGGTTATCTTCCAGGAAAACTTGCTGATTGTTCTTCTAAAAATTCTGAAATAACTGAACTTTATATTGTAGAGGGTGATTCTGCTGGTGGTTCTGCTAAATTAGGAAGAAATAGAGAAATTCAAGCCATTCTTCCTTTAAGGGGAAAAGTTATTAATTCAGAAAAAGCAAGAATTGATAAAATTTTTGCAAATAATGAAATTGCTTCAATGATTACTGCTCTTGGAACTGGTGTTGGTGAAGAATTTAATATTAATAAATTAAGATATCATAAAATTGTTATTATGACTGATGCTGATGTTGATGGTTCTCATATTAGAATTCTTCTTTTAACATTTTTTTATAGATATTTAAGACAATTAGTTGAATATGGTTTTATTTATATTGCTCAACCACCTTTATACAAAATAACTGAAGGTAAAAAGTCAGTATATGTTTATACTGATGAAGAAAAAGACAAACATTTAAATTCAATTCAAAGTTCTAAGAATATTTCAATTCAAAGATATAAAGGTTTAGGTGAAATGGATCCAGAGCAACTTTGAGAAACTACAATGAATCCAGAAAATAGAAAAATGCTTCAAGTTCAAATTGAAGATGCTGCTCAAGCCGATTTAACATTTTCTATTTTAATGGGTGAAGATGTTGAACCAAGAAGAAATTTTATTAATGAAAATGCAAAATATGTAGAAATAGATGTTTAGGGGGAAAATAAAATTGTCTAATAAAAAAAAAGAATTAGAAAAAAATAAAAAAGAAAAAAAAGAACAAAATAATTCTAAATATTATTTTGAAGAAGAAAAAATTAAAACTATCTTTTCTAAAAAAGAAAATAATGAAAAAATAGAAATAGATAAAAAAGAACAAAGTGAAAATATTTCTCAAAAAAACAAAAATTATGTTGTTAAATCTCAATTAATTCAAGAATCTACAGATTCTTTATCTCCTATTTCTGTTTCAAAAGAAATGAAAAAATCATTTTTAGAATATGCAATGTCAGTTATTGTTTCAAGAGCTTTACCTGATGCTAGAGATGGTCTTAAACCAGTTCATAGACGTATTTTATATGGAATGTTTGAACTTGGTCTTTCTTCTTCAACTAAACATAAAAAATCAGCTCGTGTTGTTGGTGATGTTTTGGGTAAATATCATCCTCATGGTGATACTTCTGTTTATGAAGCAATGGTTCGTATGGCTCAAAAATTTTCAATGAGATACCCATTAGTAGATGGTCAAGGTAATTTTGGTTCAATTGATGGTGATTCAGCAGCAGCAATGCGTTATACAGAAGCAAGAATGTCTAAAATTGCTTTTACAATGGTTGATGGTATTAGGAAAAACACTGTTAATTTTATTCCAAATTATGATGATTCAGATAAAGAACCATCAGTTCTTCCTTCGAGAATTCCTAATTTATTAATTACAGGTGCAACCGGTATTGCTGTTGGTATGGCAACAAATATTCCACCGCACAATTTAAGAGAAATTATTAATGGATTAATTAATTTAGCAAAAAAGCCCGAAATAAATATTAATGATTTAATGCAATTTATTACTGGACCTGATTTTCCAACTGGTGGTATTATTTTAGGTTCTTCAGGAATTAAAAATGGATATGAAATTGGAAAAGGTTCTATTCCAGTTAGATCTAAAACAAGAATTGAACAACTAAAAAATGGAAAGTCAAGAATTATTGTAGAAGAAATTCCATACATGGTTAACAAAGCAAATATGATTGAAAAAATTGCTCAATTAGCAAAAAATAAAGTTGTTGAAGGAATTACCGATCTTCGTGATGAATCTTCTCGTGAAGGAATTAGAATTGTCATTGATGTAAAAAGAGAAGTTTTTGCAGAAGTTTTATTAAATAAATTATTTAAACTTACTCAACTTCAAACTAATTTTTCAATGAATTTTCTTGCACTTGTTGATGGCGAACCTAAAACTTTAAATTTAAAAAAAGCACTTCAAGTTTATTTAAAACATCAAAAAGAAGTTGTTAGAAGAAGAACTCAATTTGATTTTGATAAAGCTTTTTCAAGATCACATATTTTAGAAGGTCTTAAAATTTCAATTTTAAATATTGATCTTACTATCAAAATTATTAAAGCTTCTAAAAATGATCAAGAAGCTTTAGAATTATTAATTAATAAATTTAATCTTTCAAAAATTCAAGCAAAATCCATTATTGAAATGAAACTTGGAAGATTAACTGGACTTGCAATTGAAAAAATGAACCAAGAAATCAAAGAACTTCAAATTGAAATTAATAAATTAAAAAACATTTTAAATAATCCTAGTGTTTTACTTGAAACAATTATTAAGGAATTAGAAGAAATTAAGGAAAAATTTAAAGATGAAAGAAGAAGTCAAATTGTTGAAGGAATTGGTTTAATTGAAGATGAAGATTTAATTCCACAAAAAGACATTGTAATAACAATGTCTACAAATGGATATGTTAAAAGAATTGCTTTAGAAGAATATCAAGTTCAAAATAGAGGTGGAATGGGTTCTAATTCTATGAAAACTTATGAAGATGATGATGTTAAAAAAATTATTACGACAAATACTCACACCGATCTTTTGATATTTACTTCACATGGTAAAGTTTATAAAATAAGAACTTATCAAATTCCAGAACTTTCAAAACAAGCAAAAGGAATCCCATTTATTAATATTATTTCAATTAAAAAAGATGAAAAAATTATTTCACTTCTTCCTATAAAAAATTATCAAAATAATAAATATTTAATTACAATTACTAAAGGTGGAATAATTAAAAAAACAAAAATTTCTGAGTATTCTAAAATTAATAGAAATGGTAAAATTGCTCTTAAACTTAAAGAAAATGATCATTTAATTAAAGTTATTGTTGCTACTAATGAAAATGAAATTATTATTGGTAATTCTATAGGAAAAGTTGTTCGATTTGATTGTTCTTCAATAAGATCACTTGGAAGAACTTCTACAGGTGTTAAAGGCATGAATATAATAAATAATTCTTTTTGTAAAGTAATTGGTGCTTCAATTGCTAATGATGATTTATATATTTTTTCAGTTGGTAAAGATGGTTTTGGTAAAAAAACAGTTGTGAGTGAATATAGAAAAACAAATCGTGGAGCAAAAGGAGTTACTTCAATAAACATTAATAAAGCAGGCGAATTAATTTTTGTAGATGTTGTTAATGGAAAAGAAGATGTATTAATAATTACAAAAAAAGGAATTACAATTAGAATGTCTCTTGAACAAGTTGCAACTTCAAGTAGAAGTACAAAAGGTGTGAAAATTATTTCACTTAAAAATAGTGATTCAATTAAATCTATTTCAGTAATAAATAATTTTTTTATTGAAGAAAAAGTTAAAAAAGCAATTGAACTAGAACCAAATAATATTGATACTTATCTAAACAAAGGAATGGCATTATATAATTTAAAAAAATATCATAAAGCGATTGAGTGTTTTGATAAAGCAATTGAACTAGAACCAAATAATATTGATGCTTATAATAAAAAAGGAATTAATTTAGGAAAATGAAAAAAATATCCTAAAGCAATTGAGTGTTTTAATAAGGCAATTAAATTAAATTTGAATGATTATTATGCACATTATAACAAAGGAATAACTTTAAATGAATTAAAAAAATATGAAGAAGCAATTAAATGTTTTGATAAAGCAATTGAAATAGAACCATATAACCCTAATTCTTATGATTGTAAAGGGAGAATTTTAGATGAATTAAAAGAATATGATGAAGCAATTAAATGTTTTGATGAAGCAATTAAATTACAAAAAAACAATTTTGATTTTTATAATGATAAAGGAATAACTTTAGAAAAATTGAAAAAATATGATGAAGCAATTAAATGTTTTAATAAAGCAATTGAATTAGAAAAAAATAGTTTTATTGCACATAATAATAAAGCAATAATTTTAAATAAATTAAAAAAATATGATGAAGCAATTGAATTTTATAACTTGGCAATTAAATTAGAACCAAATAATTGAAATATTTATAATAATAAAGGAATAACTTTAAATGAATTAAAAAAATATGAAGAAGCAATTAAATGTTTTGATCAAGCAATTAAATTAAATTCAAATGATTTTGAAATTTACTATAATAAAGGAGAAATTTTAAAAAAATTAGAAAAAAATGATAAAGCAATTGATTTTTTCGATAAAACAATTAAATTAAATAAAAAACATTTTAATGCTTATTTACAAAAAGGATTAATTTTAGGTAGTTTAAAAAAATATAAAAAAGCAATTAAATGTTTTGAAAAAACAATTGAATTAAATCCAAATAATTTTGAAGCCATTTTATTTAAAGGGATATCTTTAGATAAATCAGGAAAATATAAAGAGGCAATTAAATGTTTTAATAAAACAATTAAATTAAAACCAAAATATTCAAATTCTTTTTTATATAAAGCAATATCTTTAGCTAAATTAAAAAAATATCCTAAAGCAATTAAATGTTTTGATAAAGCAATTGAATTAAATCCAAATAATTTTGAATTTTATCTATGTAAAGGAATAGTTCTTGATGAAATAAAAGAATATGATGAAGCAATCAATTGTTATGATAAAGCAATTGAATTAAATCCAAATAATTCGAATTCTTATAATAATAAAGGAATAACTTTAGAAAAATTGAAAAAATATGATGAAGCAATTAAGTTTTTTAATAAAGCAATTGAATTAAATCCAAATGTTTATGATGCATATCATAACAAAAATTCAAGCAAAATCCATTATTGAAATGAAACTCAGAAGATTAACTGGACTTGCAATTGAAAAAATGAACCAAGAAATCAAAGAACTTCAAATTGAAATTAATAAATTAAAAAACATTTTAAATAATAAAAGGAATTACAATTAGAATGTCTCTTGAACAAGTTGCAACTTCAAGCAGAAGTACAAAAGGTGTAAAAATTATTTCACTTAAAAATAGTGATTTAATTAAATCTATTTCAATAATAAATAATTTTTTTATTGAAAAAAAAGTTAAAAAAGCAATTGAAAAAACATAGAAAATATTAATAAAAGATATTAAAAAATATGAATAAATAATTTTAATAAATTTATTTTTTTTACATATATATGTGAATGAAAAATAGAGAAATAATATTAAGAAATATAATTCTTTATATTCAAAAAAAAGATAAAAATCATTTAATGCCTTCAAGTAGACAATTAAGTATTAAATACAACATTTCAAGAACAGTTTTATCAAGAATTTATAAAAATTTAGAACAAAATAATTTAATTAAAACTAGAAACAAAAAAAGATCATTAGTTTTTAATGATGAAGGTTCAATGTTTTATAGTTTTGGAAAAAGTAATCATCAAAAAATTAAAAAAATAGTTTTAAAATATGAAAAAAATTTGATAAATAATAATTTTAATCATTTTAAAAAAATTTTGAATATTAAAAAGATAAATTTTAATGATTTTTTAAGTTTTAAAAAATATTATTATTTAAAAAATAATGAAAAGAAAACAATAATTTTAAATATTAAAAAAC
>CAKNAO010000017.1 GCA_929200685.1 uncultured bacterium
ATATATAATTTATGTATATGAAAAACAATATTTATATTAAAATTATAATTTTTGCAACAATTTTAATATCAATTCTTATTTTTATTTTATCTTTTACATTATTAAGTAATTTGAATGAAAATTATCAATATTTTATAATTTCAATATCATCATTTTTAGTATTTTTTAATTTTATTGTTTTAATTTATTTTTCTCTTTCAATCAAAAAAAAGAGGCAATTAATTTTAAATAAATTTGATTCTTATATTGAAAATGAAATTTCTAAAATTGGTTCAGGTGCATTGATAATGAATGATTTTAATGAAATTATTTGATCTTCTAATTTTTTAGAAGAAAGATTAAATGTTTCATTAGTTGGTAAAAAAGTATCTTTAATTTCTCCAAATTTTAAAAAAAATTTTGAAAAACAAAAAAAATTTTTTATATTTAAAATAAATGAAATATTTTTTGAAGCAAAAGTAAATTATTTAAATAAAATAATTATTTTAAAAGATATTACAAGTAAAGTAATTTTAGAAAATCAATACAAAAAAGAACAACTAGTTATTGGTGAAATGGAAATTGATAATTTTAGACAATTACAATCTCTTCTTTCAGAAGAAGAAATATTTAAAGTTCAAACATTAATAATTAATAAACTTGATGATTTAATAGCAAAATATAATATTTCATATCGTCAATATGTGCAAGGAAAATTTTTGATTTTTTTAAATAAAAATTCACTTGATAATATGAAAAAAAATAATTTTGATTTTTTAGAAAAACTTAGTAATTCAAAAATTGCTTATAATAATAAAGTTACAGTTTCAATTGGTTTTGGTTTAGGAACAGTAGTGTATAAAGATCTTATTGAACTTGCAAAAGATGGTTTAATTCAATCAATTTCTCGTGGAGGTAATCAAGTAACAATTAATATCGAGAATGAAAAACCAGAATATTATGGTTCAAAAAGTGAAATTGATTATTCAACTTCAAGAGTTCAAGTAAATCAAATTGCAAAATTAATTGAAGAAAAATTAAATTCTTCAAAAATAAAAAAAGTAATAATTTATGGTCATAAAATTGCTGATCTTGATGCAATAGGAGCAGCTCTTGGAATGTATTACATTTCTACATTATTTGATAAAGAAGCTTATATTCAAATACAAACATATGATGATACCACTTTTAAAACTTTATTTAATAATTATGAAAAAAATGAAATAAACAAAATATTTATTTCTAAAAATAAAGCTAATAAAATTACTTCAAAAAATGATACATTAATAATAATTGTTGATACAGCTTACATTGAAAGAACTGAAAATCCATATGCATATCAAAATATAAATATGAATAATGTATTTATTTTAGATCATCATAGAGTTTCAAAAATGGAACAAAATTTAAATAAAAATAATTTATATATTGATTCAAAAGCTTCTTCAACATCAGAGATTGTTACGGAAATTTTAAGATTTGTTAAAAAAACAACTAAAATAGATAAAAAAATTACACAATTTTTATTAAATGGTATTTATTTAGATACAAATCAATTTACAAAAGCAACTTCTTCTAAAACTTTTTCAGCTGCTTCTTGACTTGAAAGACATGGTGCAAATTCTAATATTTCTTCTAATGTTCTTAAAATTCCTGAAGATAAAGCAAAACTAATTGCTAATATTATGGCTCTTGCAAAAGAAATAAAACCAGGATTTTTTTTATCAGTTTATGAAAAAGAAGTTCCTGAAGATATTATTTCAATTGCGGCAGATGAAATGTTGAGAATTGAAGGAAGAAAAGCAACTTTTGTTATTGCTCAATTACCAGGTAAAAAAGAGTTAAAAATGTCAAGTAGAGGAATTGATACAAATGTTCAAATTATTGCAGAAGCAGTTGGTGGTGGAGGACATTTTAGTTCTTCAGCAGCAACTTCAAAAGAACCAATAAAAGTTTTTTCAGATAATCTTATTCATTCAATTGTTTCTGAAAAAGAAAGGATTAAATAATGAAAGTTATTATTATTAAAAATTGCAAAGATGGAAATGTAAATGATGTTATTGATGTTTCTTCAGGTTATGCAACCAATTTTTTAATAAAAAACAAATTTGCAATTCCATTTAATAAAAAAACAAAATTAATGCTTTTTAAAAAATTAGAAAATATTAAAAATAAAGAAAATGAAAAAATGAAAAATGCAATTAAAATAAAAAAAGTAATTGAAAATACAAACCTTCAATTTTCTTTAAAAACAACTGATTTAATTGTTCATGGTTCAATAACTAAAAAACAAATATTAAAAGAACTTTTAAAAATGGGAATTCAAATTGATACTCATAATATTGAAAATGTTAAAATTAAAACATTAGGTATTACAAAAATTAAAATAAAAGTTTACAATGATATTATAGCTAAATTAAGTATAGAGGTAATTGATGGAAAATAATGAAAGTAATGTTTTAGAATATGAAACTGCACTTTTAGGTAAACTTATAAATAGTAATGAATCTTTTGATAAAACAAAAGGACTTATTTTACATACTGATTTTTCAATTAAAAAACATCAAATAATATTCAAAACTATTGAAGATGTAGTTGATAGAGGATATTCTCTTGAACAAAAACCTATTATTCAATTGCTTAAAGAAGAAAAAAATCTTGATAAAATAGGTGGAGAAGAATATATTAATTTTCTTGTTTCAGAAGCAGGATTACATTCTAATATGACCAAATATGCTAAATCAATTGTTGAAACTTCAAGATTAAGAGAAGTAAAATCTCAAGTTAAATCAATTCTTTTAGAAATGTCTAATAATAATATTTCTGCTGATGAAGTTTTAGAAAAAGTAGAAATGAAAATTATTTCTTCTGCTCGTGATATAAGAGTTACTGAATTTAAAAAAGCTAGAGAAATTGTTAAAGAAGTAATAGAAGAAATTCAAAAAAAATTAGCTGGTGAACAAATTTCGGGATTAAAAACAGAATTTATTGACTTAGATAAAATTACTACTGGTCTTCATGGTGGAGATTTAATAATTTTAGCTGCAAGACCTTCAATGGGTAAAACTGCTTTAGCTTTAAATATTGCTGCAAATATATCAAAAGATAAAAAAGTTGCTTTTTTTTCAATAGAAATGCCTTCAAAACAAATTGTTAATAGATTAATTGGTTTAACTGGGTTTATTCCTTCATATAAAATTCAAGACCCAAAATATATGACTGAATCTGATAAACAAAAATTTTCAATTGCTTCAGAAAAAATTAAAAAACTTAATCTTTATATTGATGATTCACCAGGCATTAAACTTTCAGAACTTGTTTGAAAAGCAAAAAGACTTTTTAAAACTTCAGGAATTGATCTAATTATTATTGATTATCTTCAATTAATTAATTCTTCTTCAAGTTATAAAACAAATAGACAAGCTGAAGTTGCAACAATTTCAAGAACTCTTAAAAAACTTGCTCGAGAACTTGAAGTACCAGTAATTGCACTCTCACAACTTTCAAGACAAGTTGAAAAAAGAGAATCAAAAATTCCGATAATGTCTGATATTAGAGAATCAGGAGCGATTGAACAAGATGCTGATTTAATAGCATTTGTCTATAGAGAAGCATATTATCAACTAAAAACACAAACAAATGAAAATAATGATCCTCAAAAAATTCAAATGATAATTGGTAAACATAGAAATGGACCTACTGGAGTTGTTAATTTGTCATTTAATCCAAATTATGGTTTATTTTTAGATTATATTAAGGAGAAAAAATAAAAAATGTCCGAGACCACGAAAATAATTTTAACTATTATACTTAGTATTTTAATAATACTTTCTGCATTTTTTTCAGCAGCTGAAACAGCTTATTCATCAGTATCACAATCTAAAATTGATATTGATTTTAAAAAAAAGAAAAAAGGTGCTATTTTAATTAAAAAACATTATAAAACTTTTGGATGAACATTATCAACCATTCTTATTTGCAATAATCTTGTAAATATAGGTTCTTCTGCATTAATGACATATTTATTAACAAATTTATTTGGAATTAAAAGTAGTTTTGTTGCAATTATTTCTACTGCAATTATGACGCCAATTATTGTTATTTTTGGTGAAATACTTCCCAAAATAATTGCTAAAAAATATTCATATTCTTACTTAAAAAAAATTTGTTATACAATTGAAATTTTAAATAAAATTTTTTTTCCAATAACATTTCCGCTTTCTAAAATAACACTTCAATCAAAAATAACCAATTCTGAAAGTGAACTAAAAAGTTTGATTTCAATTGCTAAAAAAGAAGGAGTTATTGAAGAGAATGAAGCTGAACTTGCTTCAAGAGCACTTGATATGGATTCAACAAAAATTAATTTATTAATGACTAAAAAAGAAGATATTATTTCTATAAAAAATACGGCAAATATTGGTGAAGCAAAAAAAATTTTTTATAAAACAGGTCATTCAAGAATTCTTGTTAAGAAAAAGAATAAATATATAGGAATTATAATTTTAAAGGATTTATTATTTGAAGAAGAAAATAAACCAATTAATAAATATATTTTAGAAGCTCCAGAAGTTTCTCAGTATATATATGCCTCAAAAGCGCTTGAAGAAATGAGAAAACACAAAGTTCATCTTTTAATTGTGAAAAGTAAACAAGAATCCAAAAGAATTGTTGGTATTTTAACTGTTGAAGATATACTTGAAGTTTTAGTTGGTGAAATTTATGATGAACATGATGATAATTTAGATATTCATGAAATTGCACATGATAAATGAACAGTTTTAGGTTCAACAAAAATTAAAGAATTTGAGAAAGAAACTGGTTTTAAACTTGAAAAATCACAAAAAAATCAAACAATTAAACAATGAATTCAATTTCGTATTAATAGACGCATTAAAGAGGGTTTAACTTATATTTATAAAAATAAAATTAAATTTAAAATTGTTTCTAATAAACAAAAAGAAGAAACAATAATAGAAGTAAACAAAAGATAGTCATTTATTTTTTGGTTTATAATGATTTTATGTTTAAAATTAAAAGAAAAATTAAAAAAATTAAAAAAACTAGACATTATATTTATTTTATGCTTACTTTTGCTAGTTTAATTTATGCATTAAGTATTCAATCATTTGTTTTTGTTTCCCGAATACTTCCATCAGGTCTTTCATCGATTTCGACTTTATTTGCAATTATTTTTCCTTTATTAGGACCTTACATTACGATAATATATCTAATTTTAAATTTTCCTTTGATAATTTGAGTTTGAAAAAAATTAGAAAATAAAATATTTTTATATCGATCAATTTATTTTTTAGTTTGTCAAGCGATAATAGGAGCAATTTTTATCATTAAACCAATTAATAATTTTTTAATTAATATGATAACTAGTAGAGAAGATACATTAAAAAAAGTTTGACCAATATTTCTTTTATCAGGAATAGCAGGAATTTTTAATGGATTTTCATATTCTTTAACTTGAAAATATGGAGGAAGTAATGGTGGTTCAAATTTTATAACTTATTATTTTTCACAAAAAAAAGAAAAACCAATTGGTAATATTTCATTTTTAGTTTCAATTTTTTTTGTAATATTTTCGTTTTTAATAGCTTTAATTTTAAAAGAAGAAATAAGAAATAATTTTGTTCCAATATTATTAGCAAATATTTTATATACTGGAATTGTATCATCAATAATTAATTCCTTATATCCTCGTTATTCTAAAGTTAAAGTTGAAATTCATAGTGAAAAAATTAATTTAATTAATAAATATTTAAAGAAAAAATATAGACATGCATGAAAAATAATTGAATTTGAATCTGGTTATACTGGTTTGAAGAAAAAAATGATTTCAACTAATATGCTCTTAATTGAATTCCATTCATTTAAACATAAAATAAAAAAAGTTGATCCAAATGTTTGAATTTCTGTTCAAAAATCTATAAAAATAGTTGGTTTTTTTGATTCAAGCTATAAAATAAAATAAAAAAATTATAATCCTATTTTATTTTTAATATTTTTTATTGCTTTATTTGCAATTTTGTTTGCTTTTTTAGCACCTTCAATGGCGATAGTGTCTACATTTTTATGATAAATTTTGTATTTTTTTTGAATATTTATTAAAAATTTTTTAATTACATTTCCAACTTCTTTTTTAAATTCAGCATAATTTAAATCTTTTAATTGATTTTCAGCTTTTTTTAAATCAATATTTTTAAGTGAAGCATAAATTGTAATTAAGTTAGCAACTCCTGGTTTTTTTTCAGAAATATAAACTTTATTTTCAGAGTCTGTCATTGCTTTTTGAATTTTTTTATAAGCAATTTCTGGTTCATCCAAAAGAGCAATGTATGATTTTTCTATTTTAGAAGATTTACTCATTTTTTTATTAGGATTAGTAAGAGACATAATTTTTTCTCCTATTTTTGGAATATATGGTTTTGGTACAACAAAAGTTTTTCCATATTTATTATTAAATCTTTTAGCAATATTTCTTGTAAGTTCTAAATGTTGTTTTTGATCTTTGCCAATTGGCACAACATCAGCATTATATAAAAGAATATCTCCTGACATTAATGTTGGGTATGTCAATAATCCAGTAATAATCATTTTATTTTGATTATTTTTTTTTAATTTAGATTTATCTTTATATTGTGTCATTCTTGAAAGTTCACCAATAGTTGTTTGATTCTCTAAAATTCAATTAATAATTCCATGAGCATTTACATCACTTTGGAAAAATAAAGTTGTTTTTTTAGGATTAAGTCCTGCTGCTAAATATAAAGCCATAATATCTTTTTTATTTTTTTTTAAAATTTCAGGTTTAATATTAGTTGTAAGTGCATGAAGATCAGCTACAAAAATAAATAATTCATATTTATTTTGTAAATTAACAAAGTTTTTAATTGCACCAATATAGTTTCCAATTGTTAATTTACCAGTAGCAGTTATTCCACTTACTATTCTTTTTTTCATTAAAACTCCTTGAATAATTATTTTAATTATAATATAATTTAAATATAGTTTTAAAAAGGAACCTTTTATGTTTAAAATTAAATTTATTTATATAATATTATCAATAATTACATTAGGTGCTTATCCTTATTTAGTTAAGAAAAATTTAAAAAATAAACCTAAAAATACATTATCAATTGCTAAAAAAATAACTTTAAGTTTAGAAAATTTAATTGAAAATTTAGGAGGAAAAGAAAATATTGAAGGTGCTCAATATACTCATACTAAAATAAAAGTTTTTTTTATTAATTTTGAATTATTGAATATTGAAAAATTAAAAAAACAAAAAGGAATTTCTGGTGTTTTCTTTTCTTCAAATACAATTTCATTAGTTGTTGGTAATCAAGCAAAACTTTTAACTCAATTATTAATTGAAAAAGTTTCATAATTTTTTTAATAATTTAAAATTGAAGTAATTATTACTGGATTTCTTCTTCTTGTTTTATAAAAATAGTTACTTATTCTTTTTGAAAGATTTTCTTTAAGATCTTTTTTATTTCAATTTTCAACATTTTTAATTGTATGAAGTATAGTTCCATGAGCCATTTTTTGAATTTCATTTAAAAATTCTTTTGATGTTTTAGTAAAAACTGCTCCTCTTGAAATTATTCTTGTTCTTCCAACAATTATTTTTTTCTTTTTATCAATGACAACAACTATATTTACAAATCCATTTTCACCAAGTTCAGCTCTTTTTTTAATAATTGGACCATTAGTTAATGAAATTGTATTTGAATCAATATAAACAGGTCCAACATCAATCATTTCATTAGTAATAATTAATTTTTCTTTATCAAGATACATTACTCTTCCATTTTCAGGAATGAAAATATTTTCTTTTTTAACTCCACATTGCATTGCAGTAACTCCATGAACTGCACTCATTCTATAAGAACCATGAAATGGTAAAAAATATTTTGGTTTAGTTAAATTAAAGATTTTAATATGTTCTTCTTTATAAGCATGACCAGAAACATGAAGCATACCATCTATTCTATGTTCTTTAATATCGACTCCTTTTTTACAAAGTTGATTAACTAAAAGTTCAATTTTAATTCTATTACCAGGAATTGGACTAGAAGAAAAAATTACAACATCATTTTTTTTCAATCTAATTTGGGCATGTTTTCCATTAGACATTCTTACTAATCCTGCTCTTTCTTCACCTTGAGAACCTGTTGTTAGTATAAATAATTTATTGTCTGGATATTTTGATATTTCTTTTTTATCAATAAATGTTGAATTTTCAACTTTAATGTAACCAATTTTTTTGGCTGAATCAATATTTTTAACCATTGATCTTCCAAGAATAACGACTTTTCTACCATTTTTAGAAGCCATTTCAATTAATGATTGAATTCTTGTAAGTTGAGAGGCAAAAGTTGTAATTATTACTTTACCTTTAGCTTCAATTGTAAATTTTTCAAGATCTTTTAAAATATCTTTTTCAGTTGGAGAATGATCTTGAGAAAAAGCATTTGTAGAATCTGATAATAAAATTGTCATATTTTCATTACCCATTTGTTTTAATTTTTTAAAATCTGTCATATTACCAAGGGGAGTATAATCAAATCTAAAATCACCAGTATAAAAAATTGAACCATTAGGTGTTTTAATTCTAATACCAAAAGCATCTGGCACTGAATGTTGAGCAGTTCAAGTATCAATTATAAAATGTTTTGTTTTTACAACAAGATTTTTTGTAATTTCAATAAATTCAACATCATTTTTAATTTTATTTTCTTCAAATTTTCCTTTAATAAAAGCAATTGCTATATTAGGTGCATAAATTTTTTTAATATTAATTTGTTTTAATAGATAAATTATTCCACCCATATGATCTTCATGACCATGAGTTATAAATAAACCTTTAATTTTATTTTGATTTTTATTAAGATAAGAATAATCCGGAATTATTGCTTGAACTCCTGTATCAATTGAATTTGTAAATTTAATACCATTATCAACCATTACAATTTCATCTTCATGCTCAACAACAAAACCAGCTTTTCCGATTTCACGCATTCCACCTAAACCAAAAAATTTAGTTTTTTGCATTATATTCTCCTTTTAATTAAACTAATAAAATCCTTTAAGTTTTTCACTTAAAATCATTATATCAAAAAAAATTTAAAAATTTTATTTATAAAATATAATGCATATTTCAATATAAATATATGCATTTTATAGAAGTAAAATATATTTTTTTTATAATTATATGTATGTATTTTTAATAATAAAATACATTTTTTAAGATTATATATGTATTTTTGATAATATAATACATTTTTTAAGATTATATATGTATTTTTAATAATAAAATACATTTTTTATTATAATACATGTATAATATTTATTAAATTACATATTTTAAATAGAAAGATTAAAAATGGAAAAATGAGATTTAAATTATTGAACTAGTCAGTTTAAAATTAAAGAAGATGTTTGAGAAAAATCACTTTTTATTCAACAAAAATTAGGAAAATTAGATATTATTATGTCTGAAATATTTTTAAATAGTAAAATGGCTTCTAGAATTTTTGCTTTTATTGAATCAAAATATTCTTCAAAAATTGAAGGAATTTATACTACATTATTTGAAAATGTAAATACTGGTATTTCTTCAAAAAATGCAAATCTTATAAAACCAATAGTTGATTCACTTTTTAATAAAGAAAAAGAAAAAATTAATAAAATTTATATTGATAAATTAGAAAAAATTTTAAATGAAAATCAAAATAAAAAAAAACGTTGAAATTCTAAATTTGGTATTTATGATTCAAAAAATCAAAAAAAATATGAACCATCATTAGATAAAAAAGAAGTTGAAAAATTTATGGATTTTTTTTATTCAAAAATTCAAAATGATAAAAATTTAATTGATATTATAATTTCACATATAATTTTTGAAAAAATTCATCCATTTGTAGATGCAAATGGAAGAATAGGAAGATTAATTTTTCAAAAACAATTAATTAAAAGAATGCATTTTACTAAAATTGTTCCTTTATCATGATCTATTTATAAAAATAATTATTTATATTATGAAGCTTTTAATGTTGCAAGAAAAGATATTAATCAAGCTATTTCAATATTTTTAGATATTATTGAAAATTTTATAATAGTAACAATTGATTTTATTGAAGAATTAAAACTTTATTTTGAAGATAACAAAGAAAAAGTTATTTCTTGTTCATTTAAAATTGATGAAATAATGGCTAAAAAAATACTTTTTTCTATTCAATCCAAAAAAAGATATTTTATAAACAAATATAAATGAAACACAAGAACAATAGATAAAATTTTTGATTGTTTAATTGAAAATGATTTAAATTTTAATATTAGAAAATTTTCTAGAGAAAAATTATATTGAAATATTGATTTAGAAACAATAATTGATTTTCATTTTAGAGAATAATATTTTAAAAATAAAAAAATTACATATATTAATATGCAAAAGAAAATTTTATCATTAATATTTTTTATATTATTAAGTTTAATAATATTTTTTCTTTTTTATCAATCTCGATTTACTAAAAATGTTAAAAAAAGAGATTATATTTTAATCAAATTATTCAATAAAGGTTCTTATCCATATAAAAAACCATTTTTTAAAGGTATAAAAGCAATTAATGCTATTTTAATTTTAAGTAATAAAACCCAAGAAATTAAAAGTATTTATAAAAAAGTTAATAGAAAGTGAGTAAAAATCTTAAAAGATGAAAAACTTTATAAAGACTATACACTTAAAGTTAAATATTAGTATTATCAAAATGCCTTTAAGTGTTTTAAATTCAATTTTTTTATTTATGTATTACTATAACCAAAATATTTTTGCAATTATTTTAAATATTTTAATATCTTTGTATTTTCTACTAGATTTTAAATATTTAATTTTTTCAATGTTAATTTTTTTATTTTCTATTTTATTTTTAAATCTTTCAAAACAAGATTTATTAAATGAAAAAATAAATGG
>CAKNAO010000018.1:0-1503 GCA_929200685.1 uncultured bacterium
ATTTATAGGAATATATAAATGAATTAAAAAATATCCTATTAATATAAAAATTAAAATTAATAATATTAATTTATCATTTCTTCAAAACATTTTTCTTTTGAATGAAATTATATATTGATAAATTAAAATAAAATTTATTATTAAATTAATAAATAAAATTAAAATTGCAATTATTTTTATTATTAATGTTTTTTTTACATTTTGAATAAAATAAATAGAAAAATGTAAATCAGTTAACCATAAAAAAATCATTTGAAAAATAGTTAATATTATTACTAAAAATAAAAATATTAAATTAAAAATAAAATTTTTTTTATTAAATGGGACTAATTTTTTAATCATTACTTACCTTTTGAAGCTAAATTTTGTTTTAGTCTTGATCTTGTTTTTAATAAATCTATCAATAAATAAAACATTATTATTGCCAAAGAACTATGAAAAATAATTATAATTATATTCATTGTTCTAGTTGAAAATGAATAATAAGGTGTTGAAATTGCTTTTCCTAAAAAAACAATAAATCAAAAAAAATTAAAAAAAATTCCAAATCTTTTTTTAGAAATACTTCATCAAACCATGCTTGAGAAAAAACCTAAAATCAAAGTATTTGAAATTAATCAAAATAATATCCTTCCTCTAACATATGAATCTATTTCAGAAAGAGTTGGTTTTTTTTTATTTTCTTTTAAAAAAATTTCAATAATTGAATTTTTATCATAATTAAAAATGGAATAAAAATTTGAAAATATTATTAATAAAAGCAACAAACTAACAATAACCATAATAGTAATACCTAATTTTTGAGTTATTTGTTTTTTAAAAATATCATCTTGTAAGAAAAAAGTAGACATAAAAAAATTATATAAAATAATTCTTTATTTGTTTTTTTAAGTTTTTTGTTTTTGTTCTTTTTTAATTTTATAATATTTTAAAACAATAGAAAAAATAGCAAAAGATGTATACAACAACGCTATTGTTAAACTTAATTCAAGAACATTTGGTTGAATTAAATATATAAATCAAAATAATATTGAAAGAAAAATAACAATTCTTGTATCTTCTTTTAAAATTTTATTAAGATAAAAATTAATATGTCTATATATTAAAAACAAATTAAGAAAAGCACTTGAAAGAAATAAAATTGTTGAACTAATTTTAATAATATTGTATCTTGTAAATTTATTTGAATACAATTTAACCATTTTTATTATATAATCATTATCAACATTTCAAATTAAAATAATTTGAATTATAGAAGTTCAAAAAAGAGAAAGAAAAATTAAAAAATAAATTAAAAAATTTTTAAAATCATATGAAACTTTAATACTCATTAAAAAATTAAATTTTTTTAAAGATTTCATTTTTAACCTCCTTTAAAAAATATTAATTAAAAATGTTTCATTTAATAATTCTTTTTTAATAATTCTAAATGTTTTTTCAAGTCAATAATAATTTGAATATGAAAAAAATTTTTCTAAAACATATTTATTTTCATCATAATCA
>CAKNAO010000018.1:1513-10524 GCA_929200685.1 uncultured bacterium
TTTTTTATCAATTTTTTGTTTAAAATTCATCAATACTTTTTCAACTAATAAACCATTTAATGAAAATTCTTTATTAATGGATTTTTTAAATCCTTCATAATTAACCTCTAAAATCATTTCTTTATTAACAGCAGTTAATTGTTTAATAATAATTTTATTATTTTTATAATAATTTTTAATAAAATAAATTACATTATCTTTTTTTTGAATATTAAGTTCATTTTTAATTTCTTGATCAATATCACACAATGGTTTAATTTCAATATGATCAGGAGAATATTTTTCACTAATTGATTTATATCCAATATTTTTATAATGATCAGAAATAATATAACCAACACCTTTTTTAGGTGTAAGTACTCCAGAAAAAACAAATGGTTGTATGCTTTGTCTTGCTGTTATTCTTGAGCAATTAAATTTAATTGCAATTTGATTTTCAGATAAAACTCTATCATTAGCTTGTCATTCACCAGATTGTAATTTTAATTTAAAATATCTTTTAATATATTCTTTTTTAGTCATTCATAATTCATTTTAACACATTAACTTTCAAAATTTTGTATTTTTATTTAATGTATAATTATTTATATATTTCACTATTAAGATTAAAAAATTAAGGAGAAAAATGATTAAATTAAACTTAAAAAATGCAGTAACAAATTCTGCAATTAATAAATTTAAGAAAAATGTTGAAATTATTGGAAATAGAATTGAAAATCTAGAATCTGAAGGATTTGAATGATTAGGATGAAAAGATTTTCCAGAAAACATACATCCTCGAGAAATAGGGGATATAAATCAAACAGCTAAAAGATTACTAAAACAAAATGTTGAATTACTTGTCGTAATTGGAATTGGTGGTTCATTTGCAGGAACAAAAGCTGGAATAGAAATGATTCAAGGAGAATATCCAAATAAACAAAAAATAGAAATTATGTATGTTGGAGAATCAATATCTTCTTCAAATATTCATCAAAAAATAGTTTATGCTGAAGAAAAAAACTTTGCAATTAATGTTATCTCTAAATCTGGTACCACCACTGAACCTGCTATTGCATTTAGATTATTTAAAAAATTATTAGAAGATAAAATTGGTATTTATAATTCTACAAAATTTATTTTTATAACTACTGATCCAACAAAAGGATCATTACTAAAAATAGCCCAAGAAAATAAATATAAAACTTTTACAATCCCAAGTAATATTGGGGGAAGATTTTCAGTATTAACTGCTGTTGGTCTTTTTCCGATGGCATGTGCTGGATTAAATATTGAAAAAATTCTTGAAGGAGCAAAAAAAGCTAATGAAATTTATAAATTAGCAAATATTGATAAAAATCAAGCCTATAGATATGCAGTAGCTAGAATTATACTTAATAAAACATTAAATGTTGAACTAATGGTTCAATATGAACCACAAATGAAAGCATTTAATGAATGATGAAAACAATTAAGTGCAGAATCTGAAGGTAAAAATCAAAGAGGAATATTTCCAACAAGCGCAATATTTTCAACTGATCTTCATTCATTAGGACAATTTATTCAAGAAGGAAAAAAAATTTTATTTGAAACTATAATGACAGTAAAAGAACCAGATGTAGATATTAATGTTTTGAAAAATGAAAAAAATCTTGATAACTTAAATTATCTTTCGAATAAATCAATTCATGAAATTAATAAAATAGCATTCAATGCTACAACTGATGCTCATGTTAAAGTAGCCAAAATTCCAAATATTCATATTGAATTTGACAAAATGAATGAAGAAAGTTTTGGAGAAATAGTAATGTTTTTTGAAAGAGCAGTCACAATGTCAGCATATTTATTAAAAGTAAATCCATTTAATCAACCTGGGGTAGAAATTTATAAGCAAAATATGTTTAAAGCACTTGGAAAACCTGAATAAAAAAAACCTAAATAAAAGAAGAAGCATAAATAGCTTCTTATAAATGACTAAAATGTATATATTATTTTTTTAATAATTAAACATATAAAAAATCATTTTATCAATAATTAAATACTAAGAAAAAAATATATACAAGAAAATCTTATTTTCAAACAATTTCTATTAATTCTATATATAAAGAGGCAATTAAATAACCTAATGAAATCGAAATAATTAATCATAAAAAAATTGAATAATCTGCCTTACCTTTTCTCATAAATTTATAAAAATCTATTTGGTAAACAACAATAAATGAAAATATTAATGAAAACAAATAAATTAATAATTTAATATATCAAAACATTATTCTTTACCACTTTTTACACTTAATCTATTAATAGCTTTTTTAAGAGAAATTTCTACCATATGTATTTCTGCAACATCTTTTTTTATTTTTAGCAATTTTTCAGCTTCTAATTTAGATTTTCTAGCTCTTGATTCTGATATTTTACTTTTTTCTTCAATTGCATCTGTAATTATTTCTACATTATTAGGAGTAGCTTTTACAATTCCGCCTGCAATTGCACATTCTAAAAAATCTTTAGAATTTTTTTTATTAATTAAAAGATTAGAAATATCTAAAGCAGCAACAAAAGGAGATTTATTTTTCATTAAACCAATAAAACCTTCAGTTGTTTTTACTGTTACTATATCAACTTCTTTATTATAAAAAAAACCATTTGGGGTTATGATTTTTAAAAATGTTTTTTTATTCATTATTTAAAACCTTTAAATTTTTCAATCACTTCTTCAATTTTTCCAACAAACATAAATGCAGTTTCTGGAATATCATCATGTTTACCATCAAGTATTTCTTTAAATCCTTTAACTGTATCTTTTGTTTCAACATATTTACCTTTAATACCTGAAAATTTTTCAGCAACAAAAAAAGGTTGAGATAAAAAATTTCTAACTCTTCTTGCTCTTTTTACAACTTTTTTATCTTCTTCAGATAATTCATCAATTCCAAGAATTGAAATAATATCTTGAAGTTCTTTAAATCTTTGGAGAATATTTTGAACTTTAATTGCAACTTCATAATGTTCATCACCAACAATTTCAGGATCAAGCATTCTTGAAGAAGAATTAAGAGGGTCTACGGCAGGATAAATTCCAAGTGCAGCAATATTTCTATCTAAAACAGTTTTAGAATCTAAATGAGTAAATGTTGTGGCTGGTGCAGGATCAGTTAAATCATCAGCAGGAACATAAACAGCTTGCACAGATGTTATAGAACCATTTTTAGTAGATGTAATTCTTTCTTGAAGTTGACCCATCTCAATTGAAAGGGTTGGTTGATAACCAACTGCTGATGGCATACGTCCTAATAAAGCAGAAACTTCAGAACCAGCTTGAGTAAATCTAAAAATATTGTCAATAAATAATAAAACATCTTGTTTTTGAACATCTCTAAAATATTCAGCCATTGTAAGTCCTGATAAAGCAACTCTCATTCTAGCACCAGGAGGTTCATTCATTTGTCCAAATACAAGAGCTGTTTTTTTTAAAACACCTGTTGATTTCATTTCATGATATAAATCATTTCCTTCGCGAGTTCTTTCACCTACTCCCGCAAAAACTGAAAGTCCACCATGATGAGTAGCAATATTATTAATAAGTTCTTGAACTAAAACTGTTTTACCAACTCCGGCTCCTCCAAATAATCCGGTTTTACCACCTTTTGCATAAGGAGTTATTAAATCAATAACTTTTATTCCAGTTTCAAAAATATCAGCTGTTGTTTTTTGCATTTCATATGAAGGAGCTAATCTATGAATTGGAAGTTTTTCTGTTTTTAGTTTTTTTAATCCATCAATTGGTTCTCCTAAAACATTAAACATTCTTCCTAAAACTTTATTTCCAACAGGCACTAATATTGGAGAACCTGTATCAATTACTTCCATTTTTCTAACAAGACCAGTTGTAGAACCCATAGATATTGTTCTAACAGTATCATCACCTATATGTTGAGCAACTTCAACAATTTCTTTTTTATTTCCATTTTTAATTTCTAATGCATTAAGAAGATTAGGTAATTTTGAATTAGAAAATCTAACATCTATAACAGGGCCTAAAATTTGTACAATTTTACCTTTATTATTTTTAATCATTAAATTTTCTCCTTTTTATTAGAATTTGAACCAGAAATTATTTCTGTAATTTCCTGTGTTATATTTGTTTGTCTTACTATATTGTACTCAAGATTTAATTTTTCTATTAATTCTTTTGCATTTTCAGTTGAATTATCCATTGCCAATCTTCTCGAAGACATTTCAGAAACTTTTGATTCAACTAATAAATTAAATATTAAAGAAGATATATAAAGAGGGGTAATATTATCTAGTATAACTTTAGGATTAGGTTCGAATTCCATTAATGAATTTTCTTTTTTAAATTTATAAATTGAAGGAAGAATTTGTTTGATTTTAGCATTAAATATTATTGAATTAACAAATTTTGTATAAATAATTTTAATAGTTCCTACTTTATTATTTCTATACAATTTTAATGCCTCATTCCCCGCAATAGAAGCATTATCATAATTTATCACATCCCCAATTTGCCCAACTTCTAAATCAGTACTAATTTTTCTAAATTTTAAAGCACTTATTCCTTTATTTCCTAAAACAATTATTTTATCTTCTTTTTTGTAATTTTTTAATAATAATTTAATAATATTAATGTTATAACTTCCACACAAACCAATATCAGATGAGATTATAATATAAAGTGTTTTTTTAGAATTGTTTTTTTTATTTAAATCTTTAATATTTGATTTTATTTCATAAAATATATTTTCTATTGAACTAGAATAATCTTTAATTGATTCTAATTTCTTCTTTGCATTTCTTAATTTTGCTGTTGCAACTAATTTCATTGCTTTAGTTATTTTTTTAGTTGTTTTAATTGAAATAATTCTATTTCTTATTTCTTGTAATGAAGCCATAATTAATTAATTTCTTTTTTATTTTTTAATAATCTAACAAAACCTTTAATAAAATCATCAATTATAAAAATAAAATCTTTTTTTAATTTTTCATCAAATTCTTTTATTTTTTTAAGAATAGAAATTAATTCTTTTATTTTTTTATCTCTATTTATAAAGTTAATAAATTCTTTTTTAAATTTTTGTATTTTTTTTATAGGAATATCAACTAATAATCTTTCTTTAAGTGTTAATAATAAAATTATTTGATTATATTGATTAATTGGTCTATATTGTTTTTGTTTAATTATTTCATTGATTTTTTGACCATGATTTAAAATTTTTTTTGTTGTTTCATCTAAATCTGAACCAAATTGTGCAAATGCTGCCATTTCATTATATTGAGCAAGTTCAAGTTTTAAAGATGAAGAAACTTGTTTCATTGCTTTAATTTGTGCTGTTGAACCAACTCGAGAAACTGAATAACCAGAATCTACTGCTGGTCTTTGACCAGAATTGAATAAATTAGACATCATAAATATTTGGCCATCAGTAATTGAAATAACATTTGTTGGTATATAAGCAGATATATCACCAGCTTGAGTTTCAATAATTGGTAATGCTGTTATTGAACCACCTCCATACTCTTTTTTAACTCTTGCAGCTCTTTCAAGAAGTTGTGAATGAAGATAAAAAACATCGCCTGGAAATGCTTCACGACCTGGCGGTCTTCTTAATAATAAAGATAATGTTCTATATGCAACTGCATGTTTAGATAAATCATCATATATAATCAATACATCTTTACCATTATTCATTCATTCTTCTGCAATAGTTATACCCGTATACGGAGCAATATATTGAAGTGGAGCTGGATCAGAAGCAGTTGCCATAACAATAGAAGTATATTCCATTGCCCCAGCTTCATTAAGTTTTTTAACTATTTGAGCAATTGTTGAATTTTTTTGACCTATTGCAACATAAACACAATAAACATTTTTTTCTTTTTGATTAACAATTGTATCAATTGCAATCGCAGTTTTACCAGTTTGTCTATCACCAATAATTAATTCTCGTTGACCTTTTCCAATTGGAATCATTGAATCAATTGCAATAATTCCCGTTTCAAGTGGTTCATTAACTTCTTTACGTGACATAACTCCTGGTGCAACTTTAAAAATTTCACTTATTTTAGTTGAATTAATTTTTTCTTTACCATCTAGTGGTTCACCTAATGAATTTATTACTCTGCCAATCATTGCATCACCAACAGGAGTATAAATAACTTTTTTAGTTCTTTTGACTATATCATCTTCTCTAATTTTTGAAGAATTTCCCAAAATAACAACACCAACAGCATCTTCTTCTAAATTTAATGCCATTCCTTGTATTTTGTTTTGAAACATCAATAATTCACCGAGCATAACATTATCAAGACCAGAAACTAAAGCAATACCATCTGCTACTGTAATAACAATACCAACTTCTTCTGTTTTAATTTCCTTATCATAATTTTTAATTTGTGATTTTAAAATTGCTGATATTTCATTTGCTTTAATTGCCATATAATTCCTTTTCTAATAATTCTTTTTTAAGTAATTTAAATCTTGATGAAATTGTATCTTCAATTATTTTGTTTCCAACTTGAATTTTAATACCAGAAATAATTTTGCTATCTAATTTATTTTTTAAACTGACTTTTTTATTTAATATCTTACTAATTTTATTTTCTATTTTTTTAATTTCTTCTAAAGAAAGTTTGTTTGAAGTATAAATAATTCCTTCAATGATTTTTTTTTCTTCATTTATAAATTTAATCAATTTATTAAGAATTGTATTTATTATTCTAAATTTGTGTCTTTTAATTAAAATGAATAAAAAATTTTGAAATTCTTTATTTAAATTTTTGCTAAAAGCTTCTTTAATTAATTTTACTTTTTTATTATCATTTTGATTGATTATTTCTATTAATAAAAGAGATTTTTTTTTATAATCATCTAATTTTTTATTTTCTTTTGCAATTGAAAATAATGCAAGTGCATAACCATTAATATGAACATTCATTATTTTTTAACTTTCATAAAATCTTCAATAATTTTTCTATTAGTTTTAGTATCAACTTCTTTTTCTACAATTTTTTTAGCAGCTACTAAAGCAATTTCAATAATTGTTTTTTTAGATTCTTCTTCAAATTTTATTTTTTCTGATTTTATTTTTTTATTAGCATCATTAATTAATTTTTGAGCATCTTTTTTTACTAATTCAATATTTTTATTTTTTAATTCTAAAGCTTGTTCATTTGCTACATTGATTATTTCTTTTGCTTTTAATCTCGCTTTAATTAATTCATTATTTGCTTCTTCTCTATCTAAAATAGCATTTGTATTTTCTTTTATTGCTGTTTGTATATTATCATTAATGTATTTTCTTCTTTCATCATGAATTTTTTTAATTGGATTATAAAGAAATTTTGTAAGAACAATAACAATGATTAAAAGAGATAATAAAGTAGCAACTATTGTTGGTCATGTTGGAAATATAGCATCAAATTTATTAGTTAAATCTGAAGCTAATTTTGAACTTTTTTCTACTTTTGACATATTAATTTACTTGAAATACAAATAATAATAAAATTGCAACAATTAATGAATAAATTGCAGCTGATTCAGCAATACCCATTCCAATAATTAACATTGTTCTAATTTTTGCTTCGGCTTCTGGATTTCTACCAACTGCTTCTGCTGCTCTACCAGCTGCTATACCTTGACCTACTCCAACTCCAGTTGCTCCAAGCATTGCAATTCCAGCCCCGATGGCTACTAAACCTTTACCTAATGCAATTTTTGCTACTTCTTCATTCATAATTTTCCTTTCTTAAAATGTTTTTTAAAAATATTTTTTTGATTTTGTTTTTTCCTTGGTGGTTTTGTTTGTAATGTTCAATATATCATTGTTAATAATGTGAATACAAATCCTTGTATTAATCCACTAAAAATATCAAAATACATATGAAACATTGGTGCAATAATAATTCCTAATAAATTTAAATGGCCAATAATTGGAATATGACTTCAAACTCAACCTGTAAAATAATATAAAAGATAAATGATTGTTGAACCACCAATTATATTTCCAAACATACGAAATGATAATGAAATAAGTGGTGCAAATTGTGAAATAAAATTAGTTGGATTTAAATATCTTCTAAAAAAACTAAATTTTTGATATACAATTCCTACAACATATATTCCTATTCATGAAATAAATGCGAGTGTTAGTGTAACTGAATAAGAACTAGAAGGAGTTTCTAAGCCAAATATTCCTATTGTATTACTTACAAATAAAAATGTAATTAATGAAAAAATGTATGGAGCAGGTTTACTAATTTCTCCATCTGTTACTTCTTCAAATAAATTATCAACACTCATAACATATTGTTCAACAAATAATAATATACCTTTAGGAGCTTTTTTAATATTATGTTTTTTTATTTTTTGATAAATAAAAATAGTAAAAATTATTAATATTAATGTTACAACAAAAATACTTAAAATTTGAGGTTGTAAAATAGTTTTTGTTAATTTTGACATTTTATTCTTTCTTTTTTATATATTGAATGTGAAATAAATATACTTATTCACATTATGCTTATTCCACTTAAATAAGTAAATATATTTATAGGAGCATAAATTGTAGAGATTGATCCTTCAAAAATTTTATATCCATTTCATCTTCTATTAACAATAATTATAAAAACAAAAAAAACTATTTGAATTATTGCATTTAGATAAAATCTAAAAATTCCTAGAAAAAAACCTTGAAATTTATTTTTTAAATTATTAAAAAAAATTAATGTTAAAAAATAATTTATTAATCCAACTAAAGCACTAATTGTTCAACCTAATATTAATGATGTATTTAATGTTATTAAAATCAAAAATATTAAAATTCCTAAAAAAGAAACAATTAAATAAACTTTTAATAACAAATATTCAAAACTATTTTTTTTCATTTATTCTCTTTAAGGGTATAAAGTGAGTATATTTAACAAAAAAATTACACAAAAAAATGCATAATTTGTATATACAAATTTTATATACCCTATTAACATTTTACTCTTTTTTTAATTAAATATTATCT
>CAKNAO010000019.1 GCA_929200685.1 uncultured bacterium
ACATATCTACTTCTTTTGAAGGTGTAAAAAATAATTCATTAAGTTTTAAAGCTATTTGATCTATTTTAATATTTTTTTCTTCTTTAGTATCATATTTTAATTTTAAAAATACAGAGTCAAATTTTACGTTTTTATTTTGAATTTTTAATGTTAATTCATCACCATTTTCTTTTGCTCTAATTAAATCATAAATTAATTTTTCAAGACCATTTTTATATTTATTTTCATTTGTTTTTTTGATAGTAGCAATAATATTGTTTGAATCATTTATGTTTAAAAATTTTGCTATTGTTTTTTTATTTTCTTCATTATCAATAACATCAAAAATATCTTTTTTTGTAAAATCTGCTTTATTTTGTTGAGTATTCATTTCAGTAACTAAATATCTTGAATCAGTTTTAGATTTTAAATTTACTTCATAAATTTTGTTTGGTTTTGCAATATAAGCAAATACACCAACACCAACACCAACACCAACAATTATTCCTAATGAAGCAAATAATTTAATTAAATTTTTATTTTTCATTAAACATTACCAACTTTCTTAGTTTTTTTTGTTTTAGAATTAGAATTTATATTCATATTATTCATTTTTGCTTCTTTTAATTCATCTTTTTTTACAATTAATGCAAATGGTAGATATACTAAAAATAAAGTTGCTATTGAAAGCAATGAAATTGGAATTGATCTTCAATCAAATTGAGTAACAATTAATCCATATAATATTGGAGGAGTAGTTCATGGTGCTAAAATTGTTGGGGCATTCATTAATCCAATTTTTATGGCAATTACTGGTCAAATACATGCAGATGCAGGACCTAATACAAATGGAATAAAGTATTTATAATTAAATACTATTGGAAAACCAAAAATAACTGGTTCATTAATTTCAAAAATTCCAGATGGAAGAGCAAATTTTGCCACTTCTCTTTGTGGTGAACCCTTTTTTAAAATAATGAATGAAATAAAAATTAATGGTAATGTTCCACCAGAACCACCAACAAATCCAAATCCTGATCAAACTTGTTCCATAGCTACATTATTTCCACCAGACATATTATCAATTCATAATAATAATGAAATTGGCCCAAAAATTCCTCCTATTGTATTTGGTCCATGAATACCAAATCATCATAAGAATGATGTCAATAATAAATAAACAAATATAATGCTTATATCTCCACCACCTTTTGCAAAAGCTAATAATGGTTGTTGTATTAAATTAACAATTACAAATGATAAATCTTTTAAATTATAACCATTTGCTAACCCTTCATTTGTTTCTAAAAAATAATATGGTAATGATACTAATACATTTAATAATGCTGCACCTAAAATAGTAATAAATGCTGGTAAAAGAACACCAAATGCTCTTCCAACTGCTGGTGGCACTGAAGGGGGTAGTCTTAATTCAAATTTTTTAGTTTTAGTAATTCACATAAAAAATGTTCCACCCAATAAAGCTGAAATTATAGCCGTAATCATTCCAGTAGCACCAAATTTATCAGTTTTTGCACCTATAAATACAATAAATACGCCTAATGAAACTACTGAAACTAAAATTGGTGATTTATTAGATTTTATCAATGCTAATGAAAAAGCAATTAATATTACTAAATATAAAGATATTGAACCTAAAGATGCAGCATTTACTCACCCAAATATTTGCATTCCAAATGCTCTAATTTCTTTAAAATCACCTACTAATTCTCACCTATTTGAATTATCAAATAGGTGAGATGATACTTCTTTTGTATTGCCGGTTGCTCTAGCAATTAAACCTAATAAAGATGTTTTTTCTGCTCCTCAACCCCCAAATATTATTGTTATAAATAATATTGCAATTGCACCTGCAATGGTTAATGGAAGTGATAAAGCAAATCCATCTCTTAATGAAGAAAGATATTTATTGCTTCCAATTTTTCCTAATTTTTTAGAAATGATTTGAAGATTTTTTTGTACATTTTCATTTTTAATCATTTTTCACCTTTCTTATTCTCGCAGATTCATTTTGATCAAAATTTAATATAATGTAAAATGATATTAAAATTAGTGCAATTGGAAATATTAAAAATCCAAATATAATTATTAAACTTAAAAAATTAGATTTATTTTCTAAATATAATAATTTAAATAAAATTGGTCATGTTAATAAATACAAAACAATTGTTAAAGAAATCATACCAGCACCAAATAATGTTGAAGTGTTAGCACCATCTCCTTTCATTGCATAAACAATTCCTAAAGTTAATACAATCATATTAATCAATCAAAAATTTAACAAAGAATATAATTTTTTTTTATTCATTTTTCTCCTTATTTTTTAATAATTTATAAATTTCTACAAATTCTTGGATAATTAAAATCAATGTTTGTGTAGTTAAGAGTTGATCTTCAGCATGTAAAAATAAAACTTTAAATGGGTGTTTTTCACCTTTTGCTTCTCTTACAACTATATCCATATGTTTATGACAAGCGTTATTGATTTCAGAATTTGCTTTTTTTATTTTACTATTTGCATCATCAAAATTATTATTTTTAGATAATCTAAGTGCTTCCATAGCAAGTGATTTTGCATTACCTGCCATTGTGATAATTTCGAATGAAAGTTTTTCTCAATTTATTTTATCTTTTATTTTTCACCTCCTTATTTTGTAAATTTAATAAAATTATTTTTATTAAACAGATTCAGTAAAATCAATGTTTTTTAAATCAATTGTTTCTTCAATTTTTTTATAAGAATCTTCAAAACCATTTTTTTCAATCATTTTTTTAAATCATCTAGCAGATTTTTTTAATTTTCTACTTTGGTCTAATAAATTAACCTCAATAAAACCATATCTATTTTTATAAGCATTTCTTCAAGATCAATTATCTATAATTGATCACATATGATATCCAAAACAATTAGCACCATCTTTAATAGCTTTATGTAGTTGTTCCAAATGCTCTTGTAAAAAAGCTATTCTATAATTATCTTGAATTTCTTTTGATTTTTGATTTCTAAATCTATTTTCATTTTCAACTCCCATTCCATTTTCAGCAATGTAAAATGGGATATTATTTAAGTTGTTTTTAATATACATTGATAAATCATATAAAGATTCTGGTCTAATCTCTCAGCCTCTAAATACATTGTATCTTGCTTTATCATATTTATATATTGAAAAACGTTTTTCAAAAATATTTTTAGAATTTAATTTTTTTGGTGATTGTAATCTAATTGGTGAATAAAAATTTGCTCCAAGAAAATCAATTTTAATTTTTGAAATTTCATTTAAATCTTCTTTTGAAAATTTTGGTATTAAATTTTCTTCTTCAATTATTTTAATTACATTTTTATCAAATTTTCCCAACACCATTGGAATTAACATGGCATTATTGTGTAATGCATCGCAATCTTTTGCAGCTTTAATATCATCTTTAGAAGGATTAATTCCATCTTTTGCTATTGAAGGGTTAACATTTATTACAACACCAATTTGAGATTTAACATTATTTCTATATTTTTCATTAAATAAATTAACAGCTTTTGCATGTGCTAATATTGTTCCGAATCCAGCTTGAACCGCTCTTTTTGAATCAACTAATAATGGTCAATGTGTTTTAGTTAAATATCCTGCAAATATTGGAACAATAGGTTCATTCATTGTAGCAATTTTAGAAACTTTATTACCAAATTCTTTATAAACAATATCACAATATTTAACAAATTTATCAATTACTTTTTTAGATTCTCAACCACCTAATTTTTGTGCTCATAATGGCATATCAAAGTGAAAAATATTAAGAACTATTTTAATTCCAAGTAAATTTGCTTTGTCAATCACATTATGATAAAAATCAAGACCTTTTTTTGAAACATCATTACCATTAGGCAATACTCTTGCTCAAGAAATACCAATTCTTAATGAGTTTATATTTATTGATTTGTATAATTCTAAATCAGAATTATATTTTTCAAAAAAATTAGATGTTATTGAAGGTCCTATTCTATTATGAAAATCTTCTGGTTTAACTCTAAAATATTCATCTCATACTGTAAGTCCTTTATTTGTATTTCCTTTTCCTTCTATTTGTTCAGCAGCAGTAGCTCCACCTCATCAAAAATTTTTTGGAAATTTTAAAAAATTACTCATTATTTTCCCCCCAATTTTTTAATAGCAATTTCTAAAATTTCTTCACTTTTTGCCATTGCATAAAATTGTGGTGGTATTATAACAACTGGTTTATTGGTAATTTCTTTAAATTCTGACTCCATAAATGAAACTTGTGGACCAAGCATTATAATATCTCATTTTTCTAAAATAGATTTTGCACTCCCAGAATCCAAGGCTTGTACTTTACCTTCAATTTCTCTCTTTTTTAAAAGTTTTTTCATTTTTGATTCTACAAGTGAAGTTGACATTCCTGCAGAACATACTAGTAGTATTTTCATATTTTCTCCATTTTCTATTTAAATTATATACTTTGTCTATTTAAAAACATATTTTATACTTGTATATATAAAAGGAAACAAAAAAAAAAAAAAAAAAAAAAAAATTTTTTTTTTTAATTCATCTTTTTTTACAATTAATGCAAATGGTAAATATACTAAAAATAAAGTTGCTATTGAAAGCAATGAAATTGGAATTGATTTTCAATCAAATTGAGTAACAATTAATCCATATAATATTGGGGGAATAGTTCATGGCACTAAAATTGTTGGGACATTCATTAATCCAATTTTTATGGCAATTACTGGTCAAATACATGCAGATGAAGGACTTAATACAAATGAAATAAAGTATTTATAATTAAATACTATTGAGAAACCAAAAATAACTGGTTCATTAATTTCAAAAATTCCAGATGGAAGAGCAAATTTTGCCACTTCTCTTTGTGGTGAACTCTTTTTTAAAATAATGATTAATTTTTGCACCTATAAACACAATAAATACACCTAATGAAACTACTGAAACTAAAATTGGTGATTTATTAAATTTTATCAATGCTAATGAAAAAGCAATTAATATTATTAAATATAAAGATATTGAACCTAAAGATGCAATATTTACTCACTCAAAATTTGCATTCCAAATGCTCTAATTTCTTTAAAATCACCTACTAATTCTCACCTATTTGATATTTCAAATAGGTGAGATGATACTTCTTTTGTATTGCCAGTTGCTCTAGCAATTCAACCTAAATAAAGATATTTTTTTTGCTCCTCAACTCCAAATATTATTGTTATAAATAATATTGCAATTGCACCCGCAATAGTTAATGGAAACAATAAAGCAAATCCATCTTTTAATGAAGAAAGATATTTATTGCTTCCTATTTTTGAAAAAATTTTTGATAAAACTTCAAGATTTTTTTATTTTTAATCATTTTTATTTTCTTTTAAAATTTTTGTTTCTTATTAAAATTTTACATTTTATAAATTTAAAATTGTAATTTATACTTGTATGTATAATGAATTTATTATTTTTTAAATTAGTAATCCTACTATTATAGAAATAATAATTAATATTAAACTAATAAAAGGAAAAACATAAAGAGCTATTTTTGTTCTTCTTTGGGTTTTAAAAGTTAAATTACCTTTTATTTTTGAAAGATTATTTAAAAACATCATTATAAATGGCGTCATTGCAAAAAACATTGCCAATAATAATAAAGTGAATAATATATATTTCATTATTTATAATTATATTTTATTTTTTAAAATTTAAAATAGTTTTTTCTAAATGATTTTTTTCAAATTTTACTACATTTTTATTAACCAAAATATACATATCTACTTCTTTTGAAGGTGTAAAAAATAATTCATTAAGTTTTAAAGCTATCTAATCTATTTTAATTTTAAAAATATAGAATCAAATTTTACATTTTTATTTTGAATTTTTAATGTTAATTTATCACCATTTTCTTTTGCTCTAATTAAATCATAAATTAATTTTTCAAGACCATTTTTATATTTATTTTCATTTGTTTTTTTGATAGTAGCAATAATATTGTTTGAATCATTTATGTTTAAAAATTTTGCTATTGTTTTTTTATTTTCTTCATTATCAATAACATCAAAAATATCTTTTTTTGTAAAATCTGCTTTATTTTGTTGAGTATTCATTTCAGTAACTAAATATCTTGAATCAGTTTTAGATTTTAAATTTACTTCATAAATTTTGTTTGGTTTTGCAATATAAGCAAATACACCAACACCAACACCAACACCAACAATTATTCCTAATGAAGCAAATAATTTAATTAAATTTTTATTTTTCATTAAACATTACCAACTTTCTTAGTTTTTTTTGTTTTAGAATTAGAATTTATATTCATATTATTCATTTTTGCTTCTTTTAATTCATCTTTTTTTACAATTAATGCAAATGGTAGATATACTAAAAATAAAGTTGCTATTGAAAGCAATGAAATTGGAATTGATCTTCAATCAAATTGAGTAACAATTAATCCATATAATATTGGAGGAGTAGTTCATGGTGCTAAAATTGTTGGGGCATTCATTAATCCAATTTTTATGGCAATTACTGGTCAAATACATGCAGATGCAGGACCTAATACAAATGGAATAAAGTATTTATAATTAAATACTATTGGAAAACCAAAAATAACTGGTTCATTAATTTCAAAAATTCCAGATGGAAGAGCAAATTTTGCCACTTCTCTTTGTGGTGAACCCTTTTTTAAAATAATGAATGAAATAAAAATTAATGGTAATGTTCCACCAGAACCACCAACAAATCCAAATCCTGATCAAACTTGTTCCATAGCTACATTATTTCCACCAGACATATTATCAATTCATAATAATAATGAAATTGGCCCAAAAATTCCTCCTATTGTATTTGGTCCATGAATACCAAATCATCATAAGAATGATGTCAATAATAAATAAACAAATATAATGCTTATATCTCCACCACCTTTTGCAAAAGCTAATAATGGTTGTTGTATTAAATTAACAATTACAAATGATAAATCTTTTAAATTATAACCATTTGCTAACCCTTCATTTGTTTCTAAAAAATAATATGGTAATGATACTAATACATTTAATAATGCTGCACCTAAAATAGTAATAAATGCTGGTAAAAGAACACCAAATGCTCTTCCAACTGCTGGTGGCACTGAAGGGGGTAGTCTTAATTCAAATTTTTTAGTTTTAGTAATTCACATAAAAAATGTTCCACCCAATAAAGCTGAAATTATAGCCGTAATCATTCCAGTAGCACCAAATTTATCAGTTTTTGCACCTATAAATACAATAAATACGCCTAATGAAACTACTGAAACTAAAATTGGTGATTTATTAGATTTTATCAATGCTAATGAAAAAGCAATTAATATTACTAAATATAAAGATATTGAACCTAAAGATGCAGCATTTACTCACCCAAATATTTGCATTCCAAATGCTCTAATTTCTTTAAAATCACCTACTAATTCTCACCTATTTGAATTATCAAATAGGTGAGATGATACTTCTTTTGTATTGCCGGTTGCTCTAGCAATTAAACCTAATAAAGATGTTTTTTCTGCTCCTCAACCCCCAAATATTATTGTTATAAATAATATTGCAATTGCACCTGCAATGGTTAATGGAAGTGATAAAGCAAATCCATCTCTTAATGAAGAAAGATATTTATTGCTTCCAATTTTTCCTAATTTTTTAGAAATGATTTGAAGATTTTTTTGTACATTTTCATTTTTAATCATTTTTCACCTTTCTTATTCTCGCAGATTCATTTTGATCAAAATTTAATATAATGTAAAATGATATTAAAATTAGTGCAATTGGAAATATTAAAAATCCAAATATAATTATTAAACTTAAAAAATTAGATTTATTTTCTAAATATAATAATTTAAATAAAATTGGTCATGTTAATAAATACAAAACAATTGTTAAAGAAATCATACCAGCACCAAATAATGTTGAAGTGTTAGCACCATCTCCTTTCATTGCATAAACAATTCCTAAAGTTAATACAATCATATTAATCAATCAAAAATTTAACAAAGAATATAATTTTTTTTTATTCATTTTTCTCCTTATTTTTTAATAATTTATAAATTTCTACAAATTCTTGGATAATTAAAATCAATGTTTGTGTAGTTAAGAGTTGATCTTCAGCATGTAAAAATAAAACTTTAAATGGGTGTTTTTCACCTTTTGCTTCTCTTACAACTATATCCATATGTTTATGACAAGCGTTATTGATTTCAGAATTTGCTTTTTTTATTTTACTATTTGCATCATCAAAATTATTATTTTTAGATAATCTAAGTGCTTCCATAGCAAGTGATTTTGCATTACCTGCCATTGTGATAATTTCGAATGAAAGTTTTTCTCAATTTATTTTATCTTTTATTTTTCACCTCCTTATTTTGTAAATTTAATAAAATTATTTTTATTAAACAGATTCAGTAAAATCAATGTTTTTTAAATCAATTGTTTCTTCAATTTTTTTATAAGAATCTTCAAAACCATTTTTTTCAATCATTTTTTTAAATCATCTAGCAGATTTTTTTAATTTTCTACTTTGGTCTAATAAATTAACCTCAATAAAACCATATCTATTTTTATAAGCATTTCTTCAAGATCAATTATCTATAATTGATCACATATGATATCCAAAACAATTAGCACCATCTTTAATAGCTTTATGTAGTTGTTCCAAATGCTCTTGTAAAAAAGCTATTCTATAATTATCTTGAATTTCTTTTGATTTTTGATTTCTAAATCTATTTTCATTTTCAACTCCCATTCCATTTTCAGCAATGTAAAATGGGATATTATTTAAGTTGTTTTTAATATACATTGATAAATCATATAAAGATTCTGGTCTAATCTCTCAGCCTCTAAATACATTGTATCTTGCTTTATCATATTTATATATTGAAAAACGTTTTTCAAAAATATTTTTAGAATTTAATTTTTTTGGTGATTGTAATCTAATTGGTGAATAAAAATTTGCTCCAAGAAAATCAATTTTAATTTTTGAAATTTCATTTAAATCTTCTTTTGAAAATTTTGGTATTAAATTTTCTTCTTCAATTATTTTAATTACATTTTTATCAAATTTTCCCAACACCATTGGAATTAACATGGCATTATTGTGTAATGCATCGCAATCTTTTGCAGCTTTAATATCATCTTTAGAAGGATTAATTCCATCTTTTGCTATTGAAGGGTTAACATTTATTACAACACCAATTTGAGATTTAACATTATTTCTATATTTTTCATTAAATAAATTAACAGCTTTTGCATGTGCTAATATTGTTCCGAATCCAGCTTGAACCGCTCTTTTTGAATCAACTAATAATGGTCAATGTGTTTTAGTTAAATATCCTGCAAATATTGGAACAATAGGTTCATTCATTGTAGCAATTTTAGAAACTTTATTACCAAATTCTTTATAAACAATATCACAATATTTAACAAATTTATCAATTACTTTTTTAGATTCTCAACCACCTAATTTTTGTGCTCATAATGGCATATCAAAGTGAAAAATATTAAGAACTATTTTAATTCCAAGTAAATTTGCTTTGTCAATCACATTATGATAAAAATCAAGACCTTTTTTTGAAACATCATTACCATTAGGCAATACTCTTGCTCAAGAAATACCAATTCTTAATGAGTTTATATTTATTGATTTGTATAATTCTAAATCAGAATTATATTTTTCAAAAAAATTAGATGTTATTGAAGGTCCTATTCTATTATGAAAATCTTCTGGTTTAACTCTAAAATATTCATCTCATACTGTAAGTCCTTTATTTGTATTTCCTTTTCCTTCTATTTGTTCAGCAGCAGTAGCTCCACCTCATCAAAAATTTTTTGGAAATTTTAAAAAATTACTCATTATTTTCCCCCCAATTTTTTAATAGCAATTTCTAAAATTTCTTCACTTTTTGCCATTGCATAAAATTGTGGTGGTATTATAACAACTGGTTTATTGGTAATTTCTTTAAATTCTGACTCCATAAATGAAACTTGTGGACCAAGCATTATAATATCTCATTTTTCTAAAATAGATTTTGCACTCCCAGAATCCAAGGCTTGTACTTTACCTTCAATTTCTCTCTTTTTTAAAAGTTTTTTCATTTTTGATTCTACAAGTGAAGTTGACATTCCTGCAGAACATACTAGTAGTATTTTCATATTTTCTCCATTTTCTATTTAAATTATATACTTTGTCTATTTAAAAACATATTTTATACTTGTATATATAAAAGGAAACAAAAAAAAAAAAAAAAAAAAAAAAATTTTTTTTTTTTTTTTTTTTTTTTTTTAATTTTTTTAAAAAGGCAAA
>CAKNAO010000020.1 GCA_929200685.1 uncultured bacterium
TTTTTTATTAATATAATTTATAAAAATATGATAAAATTATTTAGCAATTTATATTAATATTTTTTTAGAAAGAGGGTATATGGAAGTTGAAAAAAACTACATTATAAAAAAATATGGACCTTTAACAAAAAGAAGGTGTTATTCTAAAGCATTTAAAAATTTGGAAGTTTCTGATTTAGTTTTAACTCAAAAAGAATCATTTAATTGATTTATAGAAAAAGGAATTGAAGAAGCATTTAACAATATTTATCCAATTATTTCAAACAACGGAAGAATTAGAATAGAATATTTAAAAAATACTCTAATAATTGAAAAACCACCAGTAGAATTTGATGCTATAAAACAAGCAAAACAAAAAGGAATTTCATATGCATTTAAATTTTATGCAACTTTAAGAAAAATTGATGAAGATACAGGTGATACAAAAGATCAAGAAGTACTATTTGGTGAAATACCATTAATGACTAGTGGTGCTTCTTTTATTATTAATGGATCTGAAAAAGTTATAGTTTCACAGCTCATTAGATCGCCAGGAACATATTATCAACTTAATGTTCCTAATCAAGATGGTAATTTATTTAATCGTTTAGAAATTATTCCTAAATTAGGGATTTGAATTGATGTTCATCATAAAATTACCTCATCTTCAATAGTTAATAATAAAAAAATTGATAAATCAGATTTTATTAAAATTTATATTGATAAGAAAAAAATTGGAACTATTTCAACTTTTTTAAGAGCATTTGGAATGTCTAAAGAAAATATTGTTGAACTTTATGGTTGTCTTCCAATAATTGAAAAATCAATTAAAATTGACAAAATTCCAACAGAATCAGCAGCACTTGAAAAAATTCATGGTATTTTAAGAAAAGGTGATCGTGTTACTGAAGAATCTAAAAATAATCTTTTTTCAAATATTTTATTTTCAAAAAGAAGATATGATCTTTCAAAAACTGGTAGATATACAATAAATAGAAAATTAAATGTTATTGAAAGAATTACTAACACCATTTTAGCAGAAGATCTTGTTAATAAAAAAGGTGAAGTAATTTTTAAAAAGGGAATAGAAATTGATGTTAAAATTGCTCAAAATATTCATGATTCATTTAAAGCAAAAATTTTACCTCTTTCAAATATTCCGGGCATTACTTCAAAAGTTTATGGTAAACAAATTGAAGATTATCCAAAATTAAGTTCAAGAATTAAAATAGTAGTTGTAAAAGTTTATCCTAATGAAAAATGAGCTGAAGATAAAAAAGAATTTGTAAAAATTATTGCTAATGATCCTAATTCAAATGAAGAACATTTGTTAATTCCTGACATTATTGCTGCCCTTGGATATTATATTAATTTAACAAATCAAGAAGATATTTTTGAAAAATCAAACAAATTTATTTCTTTAGGACAACAAGATGATCCAGATTCATTAATTAACAAAAGAATTGTTTCTATTGGTGAAAATCTACAAAATCAATTACAAATTGGTCTTACAAAAATGGAAAGAAATGCTAAAGAAAGAATGAGTTCAAAAGAACAAGATAAAATTACGGCAAAAAATATTACAAACAATAAAGCTATTTATAATCAATTAAAAACATTTTTCAATTCTTCACAACTTGCACAATTTATGGATCAAATGAATCCTCTTTCAGAACTTTCAAATAAACGTAGAGTTACTTCATTAGGACCTGGTGGTCTTAATAGAGATACAGCTTCATTTGAAGTGCGTGATGTTCATGCTACTCATTATGGGAGATTATGCCCAATTGAAACTCCAGAAGGACCTAATATTGGTTTAATCCTTTCACTTGCTAATTATGCAAGAGTTAATAGTTTAGGTTTTATTGAAACACCATATTTTCCAGTAAAAAATGGTGTAATCAATCTAAAAAAAGTTGTTTATTTAACTTCAGTTAAAGAGTTTGATAAAACTTTTGCTCAATCTTCAATTAATATTGATGAAAAAGGAAAAATTATTGGAAAAGAATATATTGTTAGAAAAAATTATGATTATATAACAGTTTCTCCAAAAGAAATTGACTATATTGATGTTTCTTCCAAGCAAATTTCTTCAGTTGCTTCTTCAGCAATACCATTTTTAGAAAATAATGATGCTAATCGTGCACTTATGGGTGCCAATATGCAACGTCAAGCAGTTCCGCTTTTAAAATCTGAAGCACCCCTTGTTGGAACCGGTATTGAAAAAGATATTGCTAAATATTCAGCTTCTAATTTAAGATCGAGTGTTTCAGGAGAAGTTATTTATGTTGATTCAAAAATTATTAAAATCAAACAAGGAAAAACAAAAATAAAAAAATATTACTTAAGAGCATTTGAAAGATCTAATCAAGGTTCAGTTGTTTCACAAAAACCAATTGTTAAAGTTGGTCAAAAAATAAAAAAAGGTGATTTATTAACAGATGGTCCTTCATTTGATAATGGTGAACTTGCTATTGGTAAAAATGTTCTTGTAGCATTTTCAACATGATTAGGTTTTAATTATGAAGATGCCATTATTATTTCAGAAAGATTAATGAAAGAAGATGTTTATACTTCAATTCATATTGAAGAACAAACAATTCAATTTAGAAAATCAAAAATTGGTAATGATGAACTTACATTAGAAATTCCAAATGTTTCTACATATTCAAAAAGAAATCTTGATTCAAAAGGTGTTGTAAGAGTTGGTTCAGAAGTTATCCCAGGTGATATTTTAGTTGGTAGAGTTTCACCAAAAGGAGAAGACAATCCAACACCTGAAGAAAAACTTATTCAAGCAATTTTTACTGAAAAGCCAAAAAATATTAAAGATACTTCACTTAAAGTTAAAAATGGTCATGGCGGAACAATTATTGATGTTCAAATTCTTTCACGTGAAGAAGGTGATAAACTTCAAGATGATATTTCATTAATTGTTAAAGTGTTTATTGCTAAAAAAAGAAAAATTAAAGTTGGTGATAAAATGTCAGGTCGTCATGGAAATAAAGGTATTATTTCCAAAATACTTCCTATTGAAGATATGCCGCATTTAAAAGATGGAACACCAGTTGATATTTTACTAAATCCTCAAGGTGTTCCTTCACGGATGAATATTGGTCAAGTATTAGAATTGCATCTAGGAATGGCTGCTAAAAAATTAAATGCTAAATTTGTTTCACCAGTTTTTGATGGAATTAAATATACAAATATAAACAAAATTTTAAAAGAAGCAAAACTTCCAAAAGATGGAAAATTTGATCTTTATGATCCAATTTTAGGCAAAAAATTTGATTCAAAAGTTTCAGTTGGAATTATGTATATTTTAAAACTTGCTCATATGGTTGATGATAAAATGCATGCTCGTTCAGTTGGTCCTTATTCTTTAATCACTCAACAACCACTTGGTGGAAAAAGCCAAAATGGTGGACAAAGATTTGGTGAAATGGAAACATGAGCCATTGAATCTTATGGAACAACTAATGTTTTACAAGAATTATTGACTTATAAATCTGACAATATTGATGGTCGTAACCAAGTTTATAATGCAATTACAAATAATTCACTTTTACCAAAACCAGGGACTCCAGAATCATTTAATGTTCTTGCTTATGAACTAAGAGGATTAGGAATGAAACTAACTGTTCATACTAAAGAAAATGAAGAAAAAGAAATGAAAAGAGAAAAATATGGCAATTAAAACAAGAAGATTTGCAGAAATTAAAGAGGAAGAAATTTCAAAAATTTCATTGAATATTGCTTCAAATGAAGATGTTAAAGAATGATCACATGGTGAAGTTATTTCGCCAGAAACTATTAATTATAAAACTTATAAACCAGAAAAAGGCGGATTATTTGATGAAGTAATTTTTGGGCCAACAACTGATTTTAAATGTCCAATTTGTGGAACAAAATACAAAAGATCAAATAAAGGTCAAATTTGTGAAAAAACTGATGATTGCAAACAAATGCAACCAGAAATTCTTCCTTCCTCTTCTAGAAGAACAAGAATGGGTCATATTGAATTAGCCTCTCCAGTTGTTCATTTTTGATTTTTTAAAATTGATAATTCAATTATTTCTAAAATTTTAGGACTTAAACCAGAAGGTTCAAATAAAATGCATACTAGAAATTCTATAGAAAATATAATTTATTTTAAATCACATGTTGTTCTTGAATCAGGTGGTATTAAAGCTCTTCCAAAAAATGATATTATTGATATAAATCATGCTCCAACAAAATATAGAAATGCTCTAAATGAAATTATTGTTAAATTTCCAGAAGGTTCTGAAGAATATGAAGATATAAAAGAAGCTATTAAAGATCTTGAAGATAAAGCAACTTCTAAAATTGGAAAAGATTATGGTGTTGATTTTTATGAAATAAATGAAATTATTGAAGAATATTCAGATGCAAAAATTTCAACTGGTGCCAAAGCAATTGAATATTTACTTGAAAATTTTGATATAAAACTTGAAATTAAACGTGTTAAAACTCAAATTACTAAATTAAACAATGAAAATAATTCAAACAACCTTACTGATTCTAAAAAAAATGAACTTAAAAAATTATATAAAAGATTAGAAGTATTAACTTCATTTAATGATTCAGGTCAAAAATTAAATTCAATGTTAATTTATTCTTTATCTATTATTCCGGCTGATCTTAGACCATTAGTTCAAATTGATGGTGGAAGACATTCAACAACTGATGTTAATGAACTTTATAGAAGAATTATTATTAGAAACAATCGACTTAAAAAATGAAATAAACTTGATGCTCCTATTTTGATTAAACAAAATGAACTTAGAATGCTTCAAGAAGCTGTTGATGCTTTAATCGATAATTCAAGAAAAAAACCATCTCCTGTTCTTTCAAAAGATTCTAGACCTCTTAAGTCTATTTCAGATTCTCTTTCAGGTAAAAAAGGTAGATTTAGACAAAACCTTTTAGGGAAAAGAGTTGATTATTCTGGTAGATCTGTTATTGTTGTTGGACCTAAATTAAAAATGCATGAAGTTGGTATTCCAAGAAAAATGGCTGCCAAATTATTTGAACCATGAATTATTGCTCTTCTTGTAAAACATGAAGTTGCATCTTCAATCAAAATTGCTAAAAAAATGATTGAACAAGAAAGTAATATAATTTGACCTTATGTTGAAAAAGCAATTAAAGGTAAAGTTGTGTTATTAAATCGTGCTCCTACTCTTCATCGTTTATCAATTCAAGCTTTTATTCCTATAATTGTTAGAGGAAAAGCTATTAAACTTCATGCTCTTGTAACAACTGCTTTTAATGCTGATTTTGATGGTGACCAAATGGCAGTTCATGTCCCAATTTCTGATGAAGCAATTAGAGAAGCAAGAGAATTAATGCTTGCTAATAAAAATATTCTTGGCCCAAAAGATGGTGAACCAATTATTAATCCATCTCAAGATATGATACTTGGTATTTATTATTTAACAAAAGAATTAAAGGGAGCAAAAGGAGAAGGAAATATTTATCAATCATATGATGAAATGTATAAAGCATATGATCTTGGTCATGTTGAATTACATGCCAAAGTTGCAATTCCTGTTGTTAATCTTGATAAAGAAACACTTTTAGAAAAAAGCAATAATGCTTTAATTATTGCAAGTGTTGGTAAATTCATATTTAATAAATCATTTCCAACTAATTTTCCATTCATTTTTGATAATTCAAAAAATACTCTTAAAAATAAAAATAATAAATATATATTTGAATTAAATAAAAATAATAATTATAAAAATTTTATTGAAAAACTTGAAATCAATGAACCTTTAAATAAAAAAGATATTGCAAAAATAACACGTCAAGTATTTGAGCAATATAATTCATTAATTTCAAAAGAAGATCTTTCATACATAATCAAAAAATTAAATCCTACACTTGCAAAAGATACTGTAATGAAATTTGCTGAATTAAAAGATTATAAAGGTAATAAATTAAATAATATTCATTCTCAAATTCTTTCAAATTATGTAGCAAAACATTATTCAAATCTTTCTAAGCGCATTAAATTAATTAATAATGGTGTTGAAAGACCATTTGAAAAAGAAGAAAAAGTTAAACTTTTAGAAAAAATTTGATTTGATTATACAAATGTTGTGGCAAGAACAATGGATAATATTAAAAAACTTGGTTTTGAATATTCAACAATTTCTGGCACAACAATGTCAATTTATGATATTCAAAAATCTAAAAACAAAAATAAACTTGTTGATGAAGGAAATAAATATATTTATAAATTAAAAAACATGTATAACAAAGGTTTAATAACTAATGATGAAAAATATCAATTAACAATTAAAAAATGAACTGATATTAAAAATAAAATTGAAGAAGAACTTCATATAGAAATTAAAAATAATAAAAATAACCCTATTTTTATGATGATGAATTCAGGTGCTCGTGGAAACATTTCAAACTTTATTCAACTTGCTGGTATTCGTGGTCTTATGACAAACAACAAAAAAACTACTAAAGCTACTGCTGAAACTGCTATTCTTGTTAGATCTACAATTGAAATTCCTGTTAAATCTTCTTTTCTTGAAGGTCTTACTGCTTATGAATTTTATTCATCAACTCATGGTGCACGTAAAGGACTAACTGATACTGCCCTTAATACTGCAGAAGCTGGATATTTAACTCGTAGACTTGTTGATGCTTCACAAAATATTGTTGTTGCTGAAAAAGATTGCTTAACTGAAAGAGGTTTAATTGTTAAAGATATTATTGATACAAAAACTAAAACCATTATTGTTCCATTGGTTGAAAGAATTGAAGGAAGACATTTATTTGAAGATATTAAAAATTCAAAAAATCAAATAATTGCTAAGAGTGGTGATTTTATTACTCCTGAAATTGCTGAAAAAATCATTAAAGAAAATGTTTCAAAAGTAAAAATTAGATCAGTATTTGGTTGTCAATCAAAAGAAGCAGTATGTAAAATTTGTTATGGTAAAGACTTAGCAACTAATCGGATAGTTGAAATTGGTGAAGCAGTTGGAATTGTTGCTGCTCAATCAATTGGTGAACCAGGAACTCAATTAACAATGAGAACATTCCACACAGGTGGTGTTGCTGGTGTTAGTGATATTACTGGTGGTTTTGCACGTCTTAAACAATTAATTGATGCTACAAATCCTTGAGGAAAAAATGCTCTTATATCAAAAATTCATGGTAAAGTTATTAAAATTATTACAAGTGAAAAACTAGTTGATAAAATTAAAGAAAAAAAAGTAAAATATGTCTCTGAAAAAGATTCAAAAAACAAAGATAAAAAAATTGGTGTTAAAACAATTATCTATATAGAAAATGAAAAAGGAAGTATTTTTGGTTATTGAATAAGTGGAATTAATCGTCAAATTAGAGTTAAAACTAATGATGTTGTAATACCAGGCAAAAAACTTATTGAGGGACCAATTAATTTAAAAGAACTTCTAAGTTGTGCTGGTGTTAAAGAAACACAAAAATATTTATTAAAAGAAATACAAAGACTTTATAGAATGCAAGGTATTTTAATTTCTGATAAATATATTGAAATTATTGTTCGTCAAATGCTTTCAAAAGTTATTATTAAAGATTCTGGTGATTCAAAATATCATTCTGGTCAATACATTGATATATTTGAATTTAAAAAAGAGTCTTCAAAAATTCTTTCAAGAAACAAAAAACCTCCAATAGCTACTCCAGAAATTATCGGTGTTAAACAACTTCCTCTTTTTTCAAATTCATTTTTAGCATCTGCTTCATATCAAGAAACTGCTAAAGTTCTTGTTAAAGCTTCAATTAAAGGTAAAGTTGATGAACTTAATGGATTTAAAGAAAACATCATTATTGGTCATAAAATACCTGCTGGAACAAACTTTAATTTTGCCAAAAAAGGTAAATATGATATTAGAGATCCATATTCATACTTTATTACAAGAAAAGAAAAAAAAGAAGAAATTTCTATTAATGATGAACTAATCAATAAAGAAATTGAAGAATTTAATAGTAAAGAATTTTAATAAATTAAGATAAAAATAAATCTAATATAATTATTTAAATTATTTTTTATAAAATGTGTTTATTGAGTAAACATATTTTTTTTGTTTTTAATTTATAAAAAAATATGATCTAATTTATATATGGAAAATATAGAAAAAATTGTTTTAGATAAACATAAATTAATTAGTGAAGATTCTCGTTTATCATCTTTTGATGGTAAATTTGAAAAATATAAAATTGAAATAAATAAATTATTACTAAATCCATATAATGATAGAATTGCAAAAGAAAGATCTGAAGACAAAGATTTTGATGAAAATAATTTAAAGAAAAAATGATTTTCTGATAATGTTCAACAAAAAATTTCTGATTTAATTTGAAATATAAATACAAAAAGAAATGAACAAACTTTAAAAAATATAAAAGAAATAGGAATTGAAAAACCAATAGTAATTGATCAAATTGGATTAGTCATTGATGGAAATCGTAGAGTTTCAATTTCAAGAAAAATATTAAAAGATTCATCATTAAATTTGGAACAATCAAATAAATTAAAAGAAATTAATTGTATTGTAATACCAAAAACTTTAAATAAAAATGAAATATCTGAATATGAAACAAAATTACAAATGGCAGAAGATTCAAAATTAGAATATGATCCTATAAATATATATTTAAAAGTGAATAAACTATTAAAAGAAAAAAAAGAAGAAATTTTAAATCAAGAAGCAAGATATAAAGCAGTTTCACAATTAATGGGCAGTACAAAATATAATAAAAATATAATTAAAACTTTTGGAGAAACATTTGATGTTATGGAAGATTATCTAACTTCAATTGGTAAAGAAAAAAAATACAAGGAATTAGAACATAAAGAAGATCAATTTAAAAATTTTAGTAAATTTTGAATTAATTTAGAACAAAAAAAATATGAAAGTCCAAATTTTGATTTTCAAGATATTGAAAATAGAAAAAATATTAGAAAAATATGTTATGCACTTATTAATCAACAAGTTGAAGGGAAAATTTTTAGAGAAATTTTTCCAAAAACAAAAAATCCTTCTGGACCTTTTACTTCAAAAAAATCAATTGAATATTTAAAAAATCAATTAAAAATTAATGATTCAAATGATGAAAATTTAAAAAAATGAGTTGAAAATTCTAACTATAAGAAATTTCCTTCTGAAAAATTAAAGAAATTTATTAAAACAAGCAAGGATATATCTTTAGGAGTAAATGATGAAATAAATAAAAATACAAAAGTATTTATTGAGGATATTTTAGAAAAAATAAAAAAATTAAAAATAAAATTTCAAGAAAAAAAAGATAAAAATAATAAACCTTTTTTAAATAATATTAAAGAAATTAAAAATAAAATAAATGAGATAATAAATGATATTGAAAAAGATAGATACTAAATTAAAAATAATAAAAGAAGAAAATGATAAAGAATGAAATTTTACATATAGAAGTTTGATTCCTCCAATTTTTGAAATTAAAAATTCCAATAAAATGCATGTTTTTGTTGATATAAAAGAATTAGAAAATTATTTAGTAGATATTTGTAATTTTTATGAAAAAACAAAAAAACTACAAATTAAAAATTTAATTAAAATTGATAATGAATTAAAAAATATTTTTGAAAAATTTCTAATTAAATTGAAAAATCAAAAAAAATTTTTTCAAGAAATTATTAATCAAAAAATAAAAATAAAAAAAATAAACTTAAATTATTTTAAAAAAAACTTTATTCCTTATGAATTTCAATTAGATTTTGCTAATAATATTATTTCAAAAAAATATGTTGGAAATTTTTCTTCTTCTGGTTCTGGTAAAACAATTATTACAATTATGGCTGCAATTTCATTATTTTATAAAAATGAAATTGATACTCTACTTGTTATTGGTCCAAAATCTTCTTCAATTGCTTGATATACTGAGGGTAAACTAGTATCTGATAAAATTGAATCTTTAAATTTAAATGATATTAATAATTATGAATTAAATTTTTCAAACAAAAATTTAAAATTTCAAAAATATTTTTTTAATAAAGATAAAATAAATATATTTTTTATAAATTTTCATAAATTTAATAATAAACAAATATTATATAAATTAGATTATAT
>CAKNAO010000021.1:0-9660 GCA_929200685.1 uncultured bacterium
GTCAGTGCAGTGATAAATACATTAAAAATGTCGAATTATTCAGAAAGGTAATAATATAGTGAATTATATCTTAAATAGTTATTGAAATAGTGGTATAGCATTAGCAGAATTAGTTTCTTCTGGTTTGTTAATGTTTTTTATTTCAACATTTATGTCAATATTTAAAAACAACAAAAATAATTCTAAATTAACTTTAAATGTTATTTCTTCATTTGTTTTTAGTATTGCAGGAACTATTGCAATGATTGTCGGTGTTGGAATTGGTAATTTAATTTCAGGAATTGGTAGAGTTAGTGGAAACAAAGGAATAGCATTAATGACTCCTATTTTTGCAATTATGCAATCAATTCATTGAAATGCTTTTAATGCTTTACCAATGATTTTAGGTTTTCAATTAATCGGAACAATAATAGGTGCATTTTTTTATATTTATTTTATAAAAATTTACAACTTAATTAATAAAGATTCAAAAATTAATAAACACTATGGTTTAATTCTAATTAATTCAAGTTATTATGCTAATTGTTTTAAAGAGGTTTTAGCACAAATTTTATTTTTAACAATTGGTTTTTCTATTTTTACACTTGATCCTTTGGTTGTTAAAGATGCTGAACTTATGTTGAAAGGGCTTTATCTAACTTTAAGTTTATTTGTTTTATTTATGCTTTTTTCAAATCAAGAATTTTTTTTACTTTCATGAAATATTTCTCTTGTTTCTTTATTGATTAGTTATTATTATAAAAAAACTAAAACTAAACATTTAATTAATTTTTTGATTTCAATTTTTGTTCAATTATCAATAATGTCAATTATTTCAGGTATAGATTTCTATAAAAATAAACAAAATTATGCTTAAAAAATTATTAAAAATTAGTTCATTAATTTTAGTTGGTTTAAATCCAATGTTAATTTTAGCATGTTCTAGTCAAAAAGAAAGTGAACATGTTTTTAATTCACAATTATTTGGAAAAGATTACTTTAAAACAAAATCAATTGCTAAAATGGATGCTAGTCAAATAGAATATAAAGATCTAACATCAATTCCAGAAAATTTAAATGCACATTATGGTTATAAAATAATTGCTGGTGGTTTTGGAGAACTTAGAAAATATTATAAAAAACCTATTGATAAAAGTTGAAAAGATAATAAATCATGACATCTTGGTCAAGACATTATATTACCACCTGGAACTGCTATATATGCTCCATATGATGGTGAAATTATTAATTCTATTTGAAAAGGTCAAGATGTAAAACAAACTCATGCATATGGAATTGGTGGAAATCTAACTTTAAAAGTTAAAATTTCAGAATTAAATATTAAACCTCAATTAAAAGAATTTATATATTTAAAATATTATAAAGAACATAAAAATATTTATTGACCAGATGGAAAAAGAATTGAATTATTTTATTATCCAGTACCAAAAATTCAATTTTCAAAAAATGGAAAATACATTGCTCCAACTAATGAAACACTAAAAGGTTATAATAATGCTAAAATCACAATTTCAACAAAAGAAAAATATGAAAATTGAATTAATGATTATACTAAAAAAGATTCATATAATACTAATAAGAAAAAAATTACAACTTTAATCAACAAAGATTTTTTAAATTTTGTTAAAAAATCAAAAAATTATATTTATATTTCAATGATGCATTTAGCTAAAAAATCTATTGATATTTGAGGAAAAGGAGCAATTTGACCTCGTTCAAATCCACAAATTTATTATAGTCCAAAAATAAATTTTAAAAGAAAATTAGTCAAAGTCAAAAAGGGAGACATAATTGGTTATGTTGGTGATAAAAATGAAAATGGTGGTTGAATTAGTCATGTTCACATAGAAATTTTTACAATTTCACATAATCCTGGTGCTTATTTTAATGCTCAAAATATTTGAAAATGAGAAAAAAATTCTAAATATAAACGTTGAAATGTTGTAAAAGGGAAAGGTACTACTCACTCATTAAAAGGTAAAAAAGATATAAATGCAACTCAAAATATGTTTAAAACTCATTATGGAACATTTAGTAATTTTGCTCAATCTCGAAACATTATTGATGCTAATGAAATATTTAAATTTTACAATTTAAAATCTAAAATAATAAAAATGAAAACAACTATTTAATTTTTTTATTTTTATTAACTATAATTTCTATATTGAAAGAATTTAAATGAAAAAATATAATAGAATTTTTATGATTGTAATTGATTCATTAGGAATAGGACAAGACTCTAAAACTAAAGAATTTAAAGATGAAGGTGCAAATACACTTTATTCAGTTTCTAAAACTAATATTTTAGAAATTCCAACTTGAAAAAAAATGGGAATTAATAACATTACTAAAATTAATAAAATGGAACATAAAACAAAAAATCAAAGTGCTTATACAGCAAGAGTTGAAGGTATTTCAAATGCAAAAGACACTTTATCTGGTCATTGAGAAATGATGGGCATTAAAACTGAAATTCCTTTTCCTACTTTTACAAAAAATGGTTTTCCTCAAGAACTTATTAAAAAACTTGAAAAAGCCTTTGATGGAAGAAGAATAATAGGAAATAAAGCAGCTTCTGGAACCAATATTATTAAAGAATTAGCACACAAAGAAAAAAAAAATAAAGCAATAATTGTTTACACTTCTAGTGATTCAGTTTTGCAAATATGTGGTCATGAAAAATGAATGGGAATTAAAAAACTTTGAGAATATGGAAAAAAAGCAAGAGAAATTTGTTCTTCAAAACCAGAATGAAATGTAGGAAGAATAATAGTAAGACCATACATTGGTAAAAAAGGTTCTTATAAAAGAACTCATAATCGAAAAGATTATGCAGTTTTTCCACCAAAAAAAACAATTTTAAATAGTCTTCAAGAAAAAAAAATAGAAGTAATTTCAATTGGAAAAATAAGTGATATATTTGTTAATCAAGGAATTTCAAGAAAAATTAAATCAAATGGTGATGCTGATGGAATGGATAAAACAATTGATCTTGTAATGGAAAAAACAAAAAATAAATTTATTTTTGTTAATTTAGTTGACTTTGATACAAAATATGGACATCGTAGAGACCCAGAAGGATATGCTCAAAATTTAAATTTATTTGATATTAAATTAGCTAAACTTGTAAATGCTATGAAAAATGATGATTTATTATTAATAACTTCAGATCATGGTAATGATCCAACATATAGAGGCTCAGACCATACAAGAGAAGCAGTTCCGATTACTATTTTTTCAAAAAAATTTGATCAAAAACCAAAAATTCTTAGTACATTCAAAGGAATGGGAACAATAGGAAATTTAGTTGCTAAAAATTTTGATGTTGATCTTGTTAATACAGGTGAAGATAGATCGGATGAAATAATATAATTGTTTTTTCATTAATTAAATTTTTAAAAATAAAATTTTAGATTTTGTATAATTAATTTGTTAAAAATAAGGAGATAAATTTAATGAAATATAAATTTATAGATGAAAATAAAATTTTTTTAGACTCTAAAGAAATGTTTAGAATTCTAGATATTAAAGGAAATTTAATAAATTCAAACTATAAGCAAATTGCTTCAAATGATCAATTAAAAGAAGGATATAAATATATGGTTCTTTCTCGACAACAAGATAATTATATGACTCAACTTCAAAGACAAGGTAGAATGCTTACATTTGCACCTAATTTTGGAGAAGAAGCATTACAAGTAGCAACTTCAATGAATTTTAAAAAGGGAGATTGATTTATTCCAGCATTTAGATCAAATGCTACAATGTTACAATTAGGAGTTCCACTTAAAAATCAATTTTTATATTGAAATGGTAATGAAGAAGGTTCAAAAATGCCTAAAGATGTTAATGTTCTTCCAATAAACATTCCAATTGCAACTCAATTTTCACATGCTGCTGGAATTGCTTATGCTATGAAATTAAAAGGTGATAAAAATGTTGCAGTAAGTTTTATTGGTAATGGTGGAACTTCTGAAGGAGAATTTTATGAAGCATTAAACACATCTTCAATTCATAAATGACCAGTTGTTTATTGTGTTAATAATAATCAATGAGCAATTTCAACACCAAATCATTTAGAATCAGGTTCAAAAACAATTGCTGCCAAAGCAGTTGCTGCAGGAATACCAGGAATAAGAGTTGATGGCAATGATCTTCTTGCTTCATTTGATGTTATGAAAGAAGCAATGGAATATGCAAGAAGTGGTAAAGGACCAATTCTTATTGAATTTGTCACGTGAAGAGAAGGACCACATACAACAAGTGATAATCCAAGAATTTATAGAACAGAAAAAGAAGAAGAAGAAGCTGAAAAATGAGAACCATTTCATAGAATTGAAAAATATTTAAATGATAAAAATATTTTAAATAAAAAAGAAAAAGAAAAGATTTGAAAAGAAAAACTTGAAGAAGTTAAAAAAGCTTTTCAAGAATCATTACAAGAACTTGAAAATATAAAAATTAATGATGTATTTGATTATACTTATGAAAAACTTACTCCTGAATTAAAAGAACAAAAAGAAGAATGCATTAATTATTTTGAAGGAATAAAATAATGTCAAAAAATGTTTTAAATAATATTGAAGCACTTACTCAAGGTTTAATGCAAGCAATGGAAGAAGATGAAAATGTAGTTCTTTGGGGAGAAGATGCAGGTTATGAAGGTGGTGTTTTTCGTGCAACACAAGGACTTCAATCTAAATATGGAAATAAAAGAGTTTGAGATACTCCTATTTCAGAAGCTTCATATACAGGCATAGGTATTGGTGCTGCAATTTATGGATTAAGACCAATCATTGAAATGCAATTTCAAGGATTTTCATATCCTTCATTTCAACAAACAATGGTGCATGCTGCAAGACTAAGAAATAGATCAAGAGGAAGATTTTCAGTACCAATGGTAATTAGAATGCCAATGGGTGGAGGAGTTAGGGCTCTTGAACATCATTCAGAATCAATTGAAGCTTTATTTGCACATATTCCAGGTTTAAAAGTTGTTATGCCTTCAACACCTTATGACACAAAAGGCTTAATAGTTTCAGCAATTAAAGATAATGATACAGTATTATTTTTAGAACCAAAAAAACTTTATAGATCATTTAAACAAGAAATTCCAGAAAAAATTTATACTGTTCCGATTGGTAAAGCCAACATTATTAAAGAGGGCGAAACAATTACTTTAGTAACTTATGGTTCACCAGTTCAAGATTCAATTAAAGCTATTCAAATATTAGAAAAAGAAAATCCTGATATTGATGTTGAATTAATTGATTTAAGAACAATATCTCCAATTGATGATAAAACAATTATTAATTCAGTAAGAAAAACTGGAAGAATTCTTATTGTTCATGAATCTGTTAAATCATTTTCAGTTTCATCAGAAATTATTTCTCGTGTAAATGAAAAAGCATTCTTAAACTTAATAGCACCTCCAACTAGATTAACAGGTTGAGATATTACTATCCCTCTTGCTCGTGGTGAAAAATATCATGCAATAAATCCTCAAAAAATTATAGACAAAATTAAAAAAGTTGTATTCTTTGAATACTAAATAGTAGGAGTAAAATATGTATAAATTTAAATTTGCAGATATAGGTGAAGGATTACATGAAGGTAAAGTAGCCGAAATTTATCTCAATGAGGGAAAAGAAGTTAAAGAGGGAGATTCTTTATTTTCAGTGGAAACTGATAAAGTTACTTCTGATATTCCTTCTCCAACAAATGGTAAAATCATAAAAGTTTTAATGAAAGTTGGAGATACAATTCATGTTGGACAAGAAATTTATCATATTGATGATGGTTCTAAAGATGAAGATTTAATTCCTGAAGAAAAAGCTGCTTCAGTTGTTGGTTCAATTGAAGTTTCTAATGAAGTTGTTAATTTTGATAATATGTCTAAAAAATTACCTTCTAAAAATATTGAACCTATTTATAATAAAATTGGAAATCAAGTTTGAGAACAAGATCATGTTTTAACAACTCCGCATGCAAGATATTTAGCATCTGAAAAAGGAATTGATATTACTCAAATTCAAGGTTCTGGTTTTAATGGTCGCGTTCTTGTAAGTGATGTTGAATCATATGATAATTCTAATTTAGCTAGTAATGATATTTTAAATATGTCATTAAATGAAATTATTAATTTATCAGTTCAAAATGCTTTAAAAAATATTAAAATTCCTATTCCACCAAAAGAAGAAACAAAACTAATTCCAAAAAAAGAAGAAATTATTATTCCAATTTCTGATGAAGGTCAAAGAAAAAAAATTACTCCCATTAGAAAAGCAATTGCCAAAGCAATGATTAAATCTTGAGATACAGTTGCTTATACTAATTTAGTTAATGAAGTCAATATGACAAAAATTTGAGATAAAAGAAAAAAAATTGTTAAACCAATATTTGAAAAAACTGGCATTAAAATAACTTTTACTGCTCTTATAGCTTTTGCGATTATTAAAGCACTTAAAGATTTTCCAATCTTAAATGCTAAATATGATAAATCAAAAGATGAAATTTTAGAATATTCTTCAATCAATTTAGGAATTGCTGTTGACACTCCAAAAGGTTTAATGGTTCCTGTTATTAAAGATGCTAATAAAAAATCATTAATTGAAATTGGAGAAATTATTATTAATCTTGCCAAAAAAGCAAGAGATGGTAAATTAAGTAGTTCTGATATGCAAAATGGGACTTTCACTTTAACTAACTATGGTTCAGTTGGTGCAATGTGAGGAGTTCCTGTTATTAATGTTAGTGAAATGGCAATTTTAGGAGTAGGAACTATTGTTGATAGAGTTTATGGTGACAAAGATGGATTTTATAATGGAAAAGTGATGAATATCACAACTGCTGCTGATCATAGATGAGTTGATGGTGCAGACATAGGAAGATTCTTAATAAAAGTTAAAGAATTATTAGAAAATCCTGATGAAATTCTAAAAGATTTAGATATATAATTTAAATTTTAATAAAGAAGAAAGGGAGTATAAAAAAATATGAGTAATGAAAAAGATAAAAAAGAAAAAGCTGCTTCAGTTGTTGGTTCAATTGAAATATCAAATAAGTTATTTTCATTTGATTCATTTAAAAATAAAAAAAAATTAAGAAAAAATAAAGTTAAAAAACAAATTTCTAGTAATTTTAAAAGAAAAAATAAAAATAATGAAAAAATAAATTTATTTGATATTAATTTAATTAAACCTATTGGCAATGGAGAAAAAGTTGATGTTGTTGTTATTGGTGGTGGTCCTGCTGGTTATAAAGTTTCAAGTCAATTAGCAAAAAATGGACTTAAAGTAGTTAATATTGAAAAAAAATCTTTTGGTGGAACATGTGTAAATATCGGGTGTATTCCTGTCAAAACATTAATTCAAACTTCAAAAATTTATCAATCAATTAAAAAAGCAAATTTTTATAATATAAAAGTTTCTTCAGATATAAAAATTGATTTTAAAAATTTAAATAAAAGAAGGTGAAGTGTTTCTGAAACTCTTGCACAAGGTGCAAAAATGGTTGTTAAAAATTCAAATGCTATTCCCATAATTGGAGAAGCAAAAGTTATTGATAAATATAATGTAAAAGTTAATGGGAAAAAATATACAACCAAAATTATTATTATTGCAACTGGTTCAAAACCAAAAATTATTGATCTTCCTGGTTTTAAAAATGGATATAAAGAAAATAAAATCATTGATTCTACTAGTGCTCTTGATTTAACTAAATTACCAAAAAACATAACAATTATTGGTTCAGAAGATAAAGCTGGACCAACAATTGATTTAAATTTTTCACAAATATTTGCTGATTTAGGAACAAAAGTAACACTTGTTAAACAATCAAATTCACTTGCTAATTTATTTGATTCTTCAATTCAAAAAATAGCACTTGAATCTTTAAAAAAATCTAATGTCAAAGTAATTCTTAATGCTAAAGTAAAAGAATATAAAAATGGTTCAATTATTGTTGATTATGATGGAAAAAAACAAAAAATTTCTAATGAAATAATTCTCATAGCAATTGGTAGAGTTTATTTAGAAACTGGTATTGAAAAAATATTAAATTTAAAAATGAAAAATGGTTTTATTGATGTTGATGAAAATTTTAAAACAAATATTGATAATGTTTTTGCTATTGGAGATGTATTAGGAAAATATATGTTGGCCCATGAAGGTTTTAGGCACGGAATTGTTTTAGCTAATTATTTATTAGGAAAACCAGTAAAATATAAACAAAATCTTATTCCTAAAACTTCTTATATTATTCCAGAAGTTGCAGCAGTTGGAAAAACAGAAGAAGAACTTAAAAAAGAAAAAATTGATTATTTAAAATCTGAATGACTTCAAAAATTTGTTGGAAAATCAGTAGCAGATGGTAAAACTGATGGTAATACAAAAATTTTAATTGGAAAAAAATATGGAGAAATTTTAGGTGTTCATATAGCAAATGATGGTGCAATTAATTCAATAAATGAAGCAACAGCATTAATGGAATTAGAGGCTACAATTGAAGAAGTAAAACATATGACACATCCACATCCAGCAACAAGTGAATCTATTTGAGATGCAGCACTAATGCTTTATCAAACTTATAAACAAAATAAATAATAAATTTTTATAATTAATAAATAAATATAATTTTATTTTTTATTTTTTTTAATCTATATGTTTATATGAAAATAAGTAAACAAGAAGATATAAAAGATTGTGGAATAGAAATTATAAAATCAATTCATTATCATTTTTTTCATAATATTTTAGATAGTAATGAAATTAAAAGTAAAGTTTTATATGGTAAATATGGAATTAATATTAAAAATTTAATTGAACTTGGTTCTATTTTTGGAATTTTAATGGAAGCATATGAAGTTTCATTTGAAATAATTCAAAAAAATTATAAAAATAAATATTTTATAGCAATTGTTGAAAACCAAGGAATGAATCATTATATTATTTTTAAAATTAAAAATAAAAAAGTAATTATTTGAGATTCATTGAAAGGTAAATATTTTTTAAATCATAAAAAATTTAAAAAAATATTTAAAAATTCAGTACTAACTTTTGAAAAAAAATACTATAAAATTGAAAAAAATGTTACATCAAATCCATTTAAATATTTGTTTAAAAATTGAAATATTTTGCTTTTAATATCTATTTCAATTATTTTTTCTTTAATATTCATGTTTACATTTAGTTTATTTACAAAAATAATGATTGATAAAGTTATTCCTCAAAAACTTGAAAAAACTTTATTAATAACTACTTTATCATTTCTTTTTTTAACTATTTTAAGAGTATTTAATAATTATATTAAATCATTTATTTTAAAAAAACTTGAAATTAGAATTAATTATGATATTACTTTTCTTTATTTAGATAAATTAAAAAATGCTAATTTAAATAGTATTAATAAAATAACTAATACTGATAATTTAAGAAGAATTGGTTTAATTGAACCAATAAGTAAATTTATTGCTTCTAGTTTTTTTATAATTTTTCATGAAAGTCTTTTATTTATTATTTCCACTTCACTTTTAATTTTTACATCAATTAAATTATTTTCAATTACACTTTTTGCTGGATTTTTTATTTTTATAATTTCATTTATTTTTAAATATATTACTACTAAAAATTATGATTCTTTATTAAAAGAAAATTTAAATGT
>CAKNAO010000021.1:9670-10074 GCA_929200685.1 uncultured bacterium
TTTTCAAAATTATTATTATAAAAAATTTGAAAAAGATTATTACAATTTTAGAAGTAGAAATTTAAAAATTTGACATTATTCAAATTTTCAAGATATTATTGAAAATTTATTTTCTTTTTGTATTCCAATATTTATTATTTATTTTGGAGCATTCATGATTTTTCAAACAAAAATAACAATTGGATCATTATTATTTTTTATATCAATATACAATTATTTTATTAATCCTATTGAATCTTTAACATCTTTTTTAATTGAATTTCCAATTCAAAAAAAAAATATTAATCTTCTTAATTTTATTTTACTTCTTAAAAATGAAAAAATTAATAAAAAAGGTTTAGAAATAAAAGAATTAAAAAATATTTCATTTAAAAATGTAATTTTTGGTTATGATAGAAATATTC
>CAKNAO010000022.1 GCA_929200685.1 uncultured bacterium
TTTATCGCATTTTGAGTGTTTTCAAATCATTTTTTAAAAAAATTTGATTTTTTCTTATAAATAATTTTATAAATTTAAATTTAAATATATGAAAAAATAATAATATAAAAATTAGTGTCATAAATATATAAAAATTAATAATTTTAGCAATTGGTGATGAAGATCCTGGCATTAAATTAAAAAAGAAAAAAATTGAAAATACAAGAAGGCTACCAAAAAAAAGTCAATTATTTCTAAAAAAAATAAATTTTTGAAATTTTGTTCCATTCATTATATACATCCCCTTAATTACAGTTGCTAATGAACTTGTAATATTAAAATAATCTTTTTTATTTTTTAGATGTTTATTAATTTCAAAAACAAAATTATCATCAAGATAAGGTTTAAAAAAATAAAATTCAAAAAATGGTTGTTCACTCATATCTTTTTCTTTAAAATTACTTACACTTAAAAATTTTCTTTCAATAATTTTTGGTAAAACACCTGTTTCTCTAAAAGTTATTTTTTTAACAACTTCTTGATATGTAATATTTGTTTTTTTAAAATTAAAAATTTTAGATGAATATATAAAAAAAATAAAAATTGTAATCAAAATACTTAAAAAACACATTAATAAAACAATAACTTGTATCAAAACATAATATTTTTTAATATCATTACCAACAAATATATATTTCATTAAAGTCCTTTATTATCTTTTACCAAAAATTATTTCTATTATAAATGTTTTTTTATTGTTGAAATTCTTTTTATTATCTTTTCTTTTCTTTTTTTTTTTTTTTTTTAATTATACAAGTCTTTTACATCACAAAAAGAAAATGTTTAACATCCATTTCTTTCAGTATCACATCGTTCCATTCTTTCAAATTCATGTCTTCTATAAAATTTTTGTTCTCTCATAAGTTCTTCTTGTCTTAGAAGTTCTTCTTGTCTGAGAATTTCTTCTTGTTGTCTTTTAAATTCTTCTCGTTTTCTAATAAGTTCTCTTTGTCTAATAGAATCTTTAATTAATTTTTGAGTTTTTAACATATTTTTTTCTAAACTTAAAATAGAATTTAAGTCAATACTTGATAATATTGTTCTTTTGCCTGCAAATATTATTTTTGTTTTTGCTTTATCATATTTCATAGAAACATAAGTTTTACTTCAAAAACTTTTAGAAGAAGAATTAAATTCTGTATTTATTCTTTCTTTTAATATAGGATTATTAAAACTATATAATTCAGGAATTTCGTCAGTTGAAAAAACTAAACCTCTATTTCTTAACACTCCAATTTTTCTCATAACATTATCATATATTTTTTTTTCGTTTTCTTCTCTAAACATAACACTTAAATTATATTTACCTATTTTTTTTAAAAAGTTTTGACTAAATTGTATTAATTTATCTTGTAATTTTTTATCATTTCATTTTTCTAAATTTTTTTCATTCAAACCATGTTCTTTAAGTAATTTATTAATGTTTACTCCAATATTTTGTAAAAATTTTAAAATTTTTACTTGTTTAGTTTTAAGAAGCTTACTAATTTTTGTTGTTATTTTGCTTAAACGTGTTATTTTGTTCCCTTTGTTAGCAATTTTTATAAATTTTGAAACTCTAGTTGCTGCTCTACCTAAAATTGAACCTCCACTAAAAGGTAAACTTGCAAGACCAATAGCAAATGATGTTCATTGGAAAGCTTTAGTTTTTTCTAAAGAAATACCTCTATTTAAACCAGAAGTGTTTTGGGTAATTTCATCTATTGCTAAAAATAGATAGTCCAAATCACCTAAAAGACCTGACATTGTTAAACCTGTTACCAAGTCAAATGGTGCACTTAAAGCTGTACCAATTCCACCAATTAAACCTTCAAAAAAAGTATCTATCCCAAAACTTTCACTTTTATCAAACCATATTGATTTGAAATTTTGGTTTATATTTAAAGGTAAAACTTGATTTTTTCTACTAATAATTCTTTTTGTAAAAACAGCCGGAATTGTTATTCGAGTTGAAATTTTATTAATGAGATGAGTTCTTAAACCAGAGATAACTAAATTATTTATAATTGAATTAATTAAAAATGATTCACCTTCTTTAAGATTTAATGCTATATATAATTTTGTCGCAAAAGAATCATCATCATTATAATTTCAAAAATTAGGTTCAGCATTTCCTTCACCAAAATAAGAATTTGAATTATTTCCAAAAAGAATTTCTCCAATTTGTATTGAATTATTATAAGTTTTATTTGCCATATAGAATGATTGACCTTTTTTAATATTATATTTTTTTATATTTTTATTAGTAGTAACTTTAAATATATCAAGATTTTTGCTTGAAAAAGTTCCAACTTTAACAACTTCAAAATATTTTCATTTTGTTAAAATTTTATTTATTGAAGTTGTTTCTAAAGATTTAATTGCCTCTTGAATGTATTTTTTATGAACTTTTAAAATTTCATTAACACTTGATTTAACAAGTCCGTTAACAATTGATTCATGTGTGTATTTTTTACCATTATATACATAAGAATAAACAATTTTATCTAAATTAGTAATTTTATAATTTTCTTTTTCAATACCTTGAGAGTTATAAATTGTATATTGAAAATTTGATACATCATTATACGATAATTGTTCTTCATCAACCTTAACATAACCTTCACCATCAAACCCAAAAACTTTAATATCATTAATTTCAAATGGTAATTTATCAGTATTTTTATCATTTAATTTAGCTGAAATTGTTGTAATTGGGATTATAGCAAATGAAATTCCACCTAAACTTAAAATAAATCTTTTCATAAATAATTCTCCTTTTTTATTTCTATACAATTAAATTTTAAAACAAAAAATGAATTTAAAAAATTATAAAAAAATAATATTAAACTTTTTTAACAAATACATTTTATTTCAATTTAAAAATAAATAAATTATTCTAAATTGTATGATACAATGATTCTCCACAAAAAAATAAAATATATTATATGTTAAGGAGAAAAATGAATCAAAAATTAAAATATCATATAAAAAGATATAGATCAATTAATGATGTAAAATTAGAAATTGAATTTGGTAAAATGAATTTTTTAATGGGGGGTAATGAATCAGGGAAATCTAATTTATTAAAAGCAATACATTTGATGGGTAAAAATTCAAAAGAAAAATATATAGAAAATATAGATAAATTAAAATTAGCTGCTTGATTTGAAAATGAAACAAATCAAAAAAAGAAAAATTAAAAAAAGAATTGAGAGAAAAAAATAGTAATTTTAAAATTTTAGAAAAAGATAAAGAAAATGAAATTTCATTAGGCGGAGAACAAATATGATTAATTAAAAATTCTTTTTATCACAATAAAATAAAAAAACTTTTTAAAAATTGTGAAAAAGAGTTGGCAAGTATTTGTATGAATGAACCAAAAAAAGCAATAAAAATAAATGAAATAATAAATGAAATAAAAGATAAATTTATTTCAGAACAAAAAATTAATATTTTTTTAGAATTAATAGTTAATAATAAAAAAGAAAAAATTAAAAATTTTTCTTTAGAAATTAAAAATATATATGAAGAAACAAAAATTAATCTTCCAAAAACCTACTTTATTGAACCTTTTAAAAAATCAACTAAATCAGAAAATTTAAGTTATAAAATAGCAGATATTAAAAAAAGTAAATCATTAATAAGAAAAATTTTTGAATCTTTTGGAAATTCAGAACAAGTTAAAAAACTTTATAATCATGAAGGTATAGAAGTTGATAGAGATGTAGTTAATCAAAGAAGTAATTTGATGGATTATATTAATGAAAAAATAAAAAAATATTTTAATAAATTTTCATTTATAAAAGCATTTCCTTCATTAAAAGATGATAATGGAATAGTTTATTTAAATATAAATGAAAAAAAAGATTATAAATATGAAATTCATATAGATGATGAGAATGAAAGATCAATAGGTTTTAAATATTTTTCTAGACTTATTTTAGAACTTAAGGCACTTTCTGAAACAACAAATAATAATGAAAAAATAATATATATGATAGATGAACCAGAACAATGTTTACATCCATTATTACAAGAAGAATTAATAAAAGAAATAAAGGAAATAGTTTCAAAAAATAAAAATTTATCTATTATTTTAGCAACTCACTCTATATATTCTTTCAACTTAAATGATAGAATTAACTTAATAAAAAGACTTAGTGAAAAAGAAAATAATAAAAATTTTTATGGAGAGACATTAATTTTACCAATTAAAAATTTTGATCATGTTAAAAAACTACATAAAAATAATAAAGATCCTGAAAATGAGTACATATTAAAAATGATTTTAGATAAAATAAAAATAAAATTAGTAGATAATGAATTTGCATTTACAATTCAAAAAATACGTGATGAAGATGAAGAAAAATTTAATAAAGGAAAAATTTGTTTTGAAGAATATGTTGAAAAAAGAAATGAAAAAAAACATAATTATATGAATAAAAAAATAAATGAATAAAATAAAAAATTAATAGATTAAATTATAAATGCTTCTAAAATAGATTGATTTTTAAGATCTTTAATTGAAAAATAATAAATAATTGTTGAAAGAGTAAAAGTAACTATAATTGCAGAAAATATTTCTCAACCAACCATATCAAGCGGAATTAAAACATGACCAAAATTAATGATTGCAAGTTTCATGCCAATTAATATTGCAAAAACAAATGGAATAGCAACAAAAATTGCAATAATAAAAGAAGGAATAATTGATTTAAAAAATATTTTATTAATAGTTTTTATTTTATAACCCATAACTTTAAGTGTTGATATAAATTTTTTATTATCAGAAATAATCATCATTGTAATAATAACAATAAATATTATTGAAAATAATATTGCTAATGTTTCAATAATAATTATAATTTTAACTGATAAATTTAATGTTGAGTCAAATGCATATTGAGACATTTTAGATCAATCAACATTTGCATAAGAAGCAACATAAGTAGATTTTGAATATAAATTAATATAATCAAGTTCATTTTTTATTTTATTTTTTAATTCATTTGTTCCATTTTTTTTAATATTTGAAATAATTTTTATAATTAAATCATCATTTTCATTTAATGTATCAGTTCCTGGATAATATCCAGATTCTGAATAAAGTGGTATTGAATTTAAAACTATTGGAGATTTAGAATTTGTAAATATTCCATTAAAAGGTTCTGATTTTTCACCATTAAATTTTAATTTATCCATTCCTAAAATTTTATTAGCTTCTTTTTGAGTAGTATAAATTTTAGAATTATTATATGATTGGACAATACCAATTACTTTAAATAAACCCTTTTTGTTTTTAGAAACAAAATTTCTATTAGATTTATTATTAATATCAAATTCAATAAAATCATTTTTTTTAACATTATAAATATCTGAAAAATAAGCATTTATTAAAATTGGAGTTTCATCTTTTAATGTTGATTTATAATTATCCAAATTATTTAAATGATGTTTTGAAATATTAATCATTTTTGTATTAGTTTTTAGTCCAAATATTCTAATTCTATCAAGATTTTTTTTACCAGAAATATCTTCTCCATTATAAGTAGCATCAATATAAGTATATGTTTCATCATTTGGGTTCATTAATATTGTTTTATAAGTTATAAATGTTGGTAAATATTTTTTCTTTGCATCAAAATTATTTGATATATCTCTAATTGTATTTATTATAAATTTTAAATAATTTTTAGATATACTAGTTAATCCGCCAGTATTTTCAGGAAGCGGGATACCAATTTTAGTATTTTTAATATTTTTAAATCATTTTTCATTTTCATATTTTTCATTAACTTTAAGTGTAATACCATATTGATTAAATTTTTTTCTTTGCTTATCTGAAGTTAATCTTTGACCCTCTGGTATTAATGATTCAGTTGAAGATTTTCATGGATTACTATTTGAATAACCTTTACCAACAATAGTATTTAAAAGAGATTGAAATTGAATTTTATTATCTAAATATTTAATTCCTTTAGAATTTTTTTCATCAGAAGTATTTGGAATTAATCAAGTTGGTTCATTAGATTCAAATTTTGATGCTTTAAAAATAAGATTTTTATAAATTTCATCTGTTGATTTTTTAAAATCAATACCAAAATTATTTTTTAAACTTGCTCTTTTAATTAAACCACCTTCATTAGTTGGTGTGATTAAATTAATTGAAAAATTATAATTATCCATTTGTTCAGATGCATTTTGAGCATAACTAAATTTACCGATATTAGTAAACCCTACTGATAAAGTTACTATTGAAGTAATAGAAACAACTAAAATTATTAACATTTTAGAAAAATTAGTAAAAAATAATGAAATTGAAATTTTATTTTTTATTCCTATTCATGAAAAAATATTAATAAAAAAATTAGATAAAAATGAACCTCTTTTTGAAGTTGCATCACTCAAAATTTCAATAATTGAATTTCTTAATTCTCATCTTGAAATAAAATATGAAAATAAAGTTACCACAATAAATGGAACTATAATATATAAAATAATTGTTATTCATGAATAAGTTTCTGCATTAATTGGGAGTGTTCAATAATCTTTAAATATATTAATAAATTCATATTGTAATAAAAATCCTAATAAATAACCAAAAATAGAAGGAACAACCATTATTATTAATGAAAAAATAATATTTGATAAAGCTATTTGATGCTTTGAATAACCATTAGCTAAAAGAATACCAAATTGTTTTTTATTTGAATTAATATGTTTTTTAATAAATATGCCAATTAAAAGCATTGTTGCTAAAAGAAGCATAGCAATTGTTATAAAAGCAACAATTTCGATCATATTTTTAAGTTTAACTAAAAATACTATTCTGTGCGGTGATAATATAACTTGTTCTGAAGTATCATCATTTTTAGAAATAATTCTAATATTTTTAGGTCAATTCATTGATTCTCTTGAAATATCTTCAATAGAAATTTCAGTCAATTCATTTTTATTATTATATTTTTTAGGAGAATTGTAAAGAATATAATCTTTTTGTTCTTGAGAAAGATTAGAGTCATCTTTTCATCTAAATGAAATATAATTTTCTTTTTCATTACCACGATATGAATCTTCAGTTTTTAAATAACCATTTGTATTTGCAAAAATAATTGCTTCTTTTTCAACATTAGGAATAGGGTGTGAAGATGAAATAATTGGAAAGGAATAATCTGGTTGAATAGCAGAACCAATTACTAAAAAATTAACTTCTCCTATTTTAATAGTTGAATTAGGATATTTTTCATAAATATATTGAGGATTTAAAATCATTTTTTCAACTTCAAATGGATCATCCATTATTTTTTTTGGATCAACAAATTTAATTTTATTTGCTTTAACATATCCTGGTGAAACATAGGCAAAATATGAAGAAGGATCTGAAACAAATAAAGATTTTGGAATATAACTTGAAGTTGCTTGAACTCCCAAAACATTGTACACATAATTTTCATTTCATTTAGCTATTCACTTAAAACCTTTATTTTTAAATATTTTGGCTTTACTATTTTTAACTTTTTCACTTCAACCAAAACCTGATTTATCTGAAATATTTGTTTCTTTATCAATAGAAACTTTATTTAATTTAAGTTGTTTATTCATTAAATGTTGCATTTGAATGTCTGTGTATTTTTGAGGCATTAAATAACCTTTAAAAATTTTTAATTTATTAATTTTATCATTTTTATTAAATTCAACAATTTTAAAATTTTTAGATTTATCAGAAATATTTACTGATCTATTAATTCGATAATCTAAATATTTTCCATATAATGAATTAATTCTTGATAAATAATTTTCTCTTTTAGCTTTAGTTATAAAAGATTGAATAAATGTTTTTAATAATGACTTTTTCTTATTAATTTTTTTCAATAAAATAGGATCATTTGGATTTATTTTTACATCTAAACCATTAGAAATAATTCAATTTTCAATTTTTTCTTTAGTAATATTTTTAAAATTTTTTTCTGGTATTTCTTTTAATAAACTTTTAAAAACACCTGAAGATTTTTCAAAACTTGGTGCTATTTGATAAACTTCAACATTTTTTTCAATAATATAATAATTATTTTTATTTAATTTTTCTCTCATTCAATTAATAAAATCATTATTATTTACACTATTTTTTATATAAGTATATTTTTCATCATAAAATAGATCTTGATTATTAGATTTATATAATCTTGTTCCAACCTCAATAGAATTTTTAATTTCAAATTTATATTTTGAAGATGATTCTGATGTTCAAGAATAATTTTGAAATTTAATTTTATCTTCAATATATTTTTTTAAACCATAACTTTTATAATCATTTTTATTGTGAGATAATTTTTCTAATTCAAGACTACTTAATGAACTATCTTTATATAAAATATTAAATGGTGTAGAGTTTTTTTGCAAAAAAACTTTTTCAACAAGATTATTAACATCATTATTTTTATTATAAAATAATAATAAATCATTTTTTTTAAAACGAACTATAACATTATCGGCTTTTTTTTGAGTTCTATTAATTTCAACATTTAATACATTTTTATTTATAATTTCATCATAAACATTTAAAAATCCTTTTTTAATAATTTCATTATCTGAATCAGAATTACCATTTGCATGATCAAAATAAATATATTGAGAATCATTAGAAAAAGTTTTAGAATTAGGATTTTTTTTTATAAAATCTTGAATAATTGTTTTATCTTTAATAAATTCTCTTTTTCCATTTTTTTGTTCATAAATACCTTTATCAAAACCTAAATTGCCTGAAAAATCATATTTTTCTTTTGCAGTAAAATCATGAAGTTTATTTTCAGAAATAACTTGATCATAAGAATATCGAAATGATATTATTGATGAAGTTAATAAAGTAAAAATTCCTATTGTTAAAAAAACAATTAATGAAACAAGAATTATAGTAACTCTAGATTTTAAAAATGATTTAAAAGAATTTTTAAATAAATTTTTCACTTTATCAATCCTTTAACATATTTGCTTGAAGTGGATTTTTATTATGAATTAGTTGTTCAATTTGTCCATCTTTCACTTTTATTATTAAATTAGCAAGTTTAGCAATATTGGGATTATGTGTAACAACAATAATTGTAGTTTTATTATTTTTATTAATTTTTTGAAATAATTCAAAAATTTTTAATGAGGTTTCTTGATCAAGAGCACCAGTTGGTTCATCACCAATTAAAATATCAGGTGTTTTTGATAAAGCTCTTGCAATTGAAACTCTTTGTTGTTGACCCCCAGAAAGTTCATAAATCATTTTCTTTTTGTTATTTTCCATATCCATATTATTTAAAAGGTTGTTTATATTCATTCTTTTATTTTTATTGTTTTGAAGCGATCTACCAACTTCAATATTATCTCTAACATTTAAAGATGAAAGAAGATTATAAGTTTGAAAAACAAAACCTATTTTTTCTTTTCTAAATAATGTACTTTGAAAATTAGTTAATGCTTGAATATTAACGCCATTTACAATCACTTCTCCTCTAGTGACTCTATCTAAACCTGAAATAATATTTAAAATAGTTGTTTTACCTGAACCAGATGGACCAAGAATAACATTGAATGTTCCTTTTTTAATTTTTAAATTGATATTTTTTAATGCTGGAAAAATTAAAGATTTAGAAGTATAAATTTTTAAGACATTTTTCACTTCAATTATATTTTCTCTTTCATTTTCTATTAACATTGGACCTTTAGGTTTATTGTTTAAAATATTAATTTCTTTAAGTTCTTTTTTAAAAATTTTTTTTTCGTTTTTTAATTTTTTTCTTAATATTTTATTTTTTTCTAAAAGTTTTTTAATTTTTTCATTATAAATTTTTACTTTATCATATTCTTTTTTATTTTTTAAATATCTTTTAATTTCTTTAAGTTCTTCATTATTTTCGAAAAGTTTTTTATCAACAACATTATATTTGTTAGTAATTCCATTTTGAATTATTGAAAATTTTGAATAAGTTTTAAATCTTTTTTTCTTTTTTTGAACTAATTTATCAAATTTTGTAAG